>NZ_JBMDJC010000021.1:0-101064 GCF_057808995.1 Acidovorax sp. FG60 | reverse complement strand
TCGTCTTGCCATGGTCCACGTGGCCGATTGTGCCCACGTTGACGTGAGGCTTGGTCCGTTCGAATTTACCTTTTGCCATTTTGAATCTCCAAAGAGCAATGCCTGTGTTGGGGTTTAACGTCTGCACCCGATTGCTGGTTCGTCCCGCACAGGGCAACAGGACGGCACCGGGTCGCAGATTGCAAGAATTTTGCTACTGTTTCAATAGCTGCTAGCACTTTATAGACAAGCGCTAGCAGCCAATCTGACTCAAAAACAAAGAGGAAAGACCTGCCCAGGGCAGACCTTTCACTCGACGCGCTTACTTGGCGCGTGCAGCCATGATGGCTTCAGACACATTGCGCGGTGCTTCGCTGTAGTGCTTGAATTCCATCGAGTACGTGGCGCGGCCTTGCGTCGCGGAGCGCAACGAGGTCGAGTAGCCGAACATTTCGGACAGCGGCACTTCAGCGCGGATGGCCTTGCCACCGCCCGGGATGTCGTCCATGCCCTGGACCATGCCACGGCGGGAGGACAGGTCACCCATCACGGTACCAGCGTAGTCTTCCGGCGTTTCCACTTCCACGGCCATCATGGGTTCCAGAATGACCGGGCCGGCCTTGCGGCAGCCTTCCTTGAAGCCGAAGATGGCAGCCATCTTGAACGCCAGTTCGTTCGAGTCCACATCGTGGTACGAACCGAAGTGCAGCGTGACCTTGACGTCCACCACGGGGTAGCCAGCCAGCACGCCTTGCGTCACGGCTTCGTTGATACCCTTTTCCACGGCCGGGATGAATTCGCGAGGAACCACACCACCCTTGATCGCGTCGACGAACTCGATGCCCTTGCCGGCTTCGTTAGGTTCGATCTTGAGCACGACGTGACCGTACTGGCCCTTACCGCCGGACTGGCGCACGAACTTGCCTTCGGCTTCTTCCACCGTCTTGCGGATGGTTTCGCGGTAGGCAACCTGAGGCTTGCCCACGTTGGCTTCCACGCCGAATTCACGCTTCATGCGGTCCACGATGATTTCCAGATGCAACTCGCCCATACCGGCGATCAGCGTCTGGCCCGATTCCTCGTCGGTCTTCACGCGGAAGGATGGATCTTCTGCAGCCAAGCGCTGCAGTGCGATGCCCATCTTTTCCTGGTCAGCCTTGGTCTTGGGTTCCACGGCCTGGGTGATTACAGGCTCAGGGAACACCATGCGCTCCAGAATGATCTGGGAGTCGATGTCGCTCAGCGTTTCACCGGTCGTCACGTCCTTCAGGCCCACGCAGGCAGCGATGTCGCCGGCACGGATTTCTTCGACTTCCTGGCGCTCGTTGGCGTGCATCTGCACGATACGGCCGATACGTTCCTTCTTGCCCTTGATGGGGTTGTAGACGGTATCGCCCTTGCTCAAAACGCCGGAGTACACACGCACGAAGGTCAGCTGGCCCACGAACGGGTCGGTCATCAGCTTGAATGCCAGGGCCGAGAACTTCTCGCTGTCGTCCGCCTTGCGGGTGACGGGGTTTTCGTCTTCATCGGTACCCGTCACGTCAGGGATGTCCGTCGGTGCCGGCAGGTAGTCGATCACGGCGTCCAGCATGCGCTGCACACCCTTGTTCTTGAACGCAGTGCCGCACAGCATCGGGTGGATTTCCGTGGCGATGGTGCGCGTGCGCAGGCCGAACTTGATTTCAGCTTCGGAGAGGTCGCCCTCTTCCAGGTACTTGTTCATCAGCTCTTCGGAGGCTTCGGCAGCGGCTTCCACCATCTTCTCGCGCCATTCCTTGGCAGATGCGACCAGGTCGGCTGGAATTTCTTCGTAGGTGAACTTCATGCCCTGCGAGGCTTCATCCCACAGAATGGCCTTCATCTTCAGCAGATCGACCACGCCGGTGAACTTGTCTTCGGCGCCGATTGGGATCACCACGGGCACAGGGTTGGCCTTCAGGCGCAGCTTCATCTGCTCGTAGACCTTGAAGAAGTTGGCACCGGTACGGTCCATCTTGTTCACGAAGGCCAGGCGAGGCACCTTGTACTTGTTGGCTTGGCGCCAGACGGTTTCCGACTGGGGCTGCACGCCACCCACGGCGCAGTACACCATGCAGGCGCCGTCAAGCACGCGCATCGAACGTTCCACTTCGATCGTGAAGTCCACGTGACCGGGGGTGTCGATGATGTTGAAGCGGTGCTCCTCGTAGGAGTTGTCCATGCCCTTCCAGAAGCAGGTCGTGGCAGCCGAGGTGATCGTGATGCCGCGCTCTTGTTCCTGCTCCATCCAGTCCATGGTGGCAGCGCCGTCGTGCACTTCGCCAATCTTGTGGCTCACGCCCGTGTAGAACAGGATACGTTCGGTGGTCGTGGTCTTGCCAGCGTCAATGTGGGCCGAGATACCGATATTGCGGTAGCGCTCGATGGGAGTCTTGCGAGCCATGGTGGATCCTTGGATGGGTCGTGTTATTCAGGGGAAGGGCCCAGCATTGTGGCGCTGCGACCCGTCAATTTTGTGACCACCTCAATCGCCACAAGGCTGCAGGCAAAATTGCCGGCAGCCTTGCGCTTGGCGACGAGGGCAGTTCGTCGATTTAGAAGCGGAAGTGGCTGAATGCCTTGTTGGCTTCGGCCATGCGGTGCACTTCGTCACGCTTCTTCATGGCGCCGCCACGGCCTTCGGTGGCTTCCAGCAGTTCGTTGGCCAGGCGTTGGGCCATCGACTTCTCACCGCGCTTGCGGGCGGCTTCCTTAATCCAGCGCATGGACAGAGCCAGACGACGGACAGGGCGCACTTCCACAGGCACCTGGTAGTTGGCACCGCCCACGCGGCGGGACTTCACTTCGACCATGGGCTTCACGTTGTTGATGGCAACAGTGAAGGCTTCCAGCGGGTCCTTGTCAGGGTGCTTCTTCTCGATCAGTTCCAGGGCGCCATAAATGATGCGCTCTGCAACCGCCTTTTTGCCGCCTTCCATGATCACGTTCATGAATTTGGACAGCTCTACATTGCCGAACTTGGGATCCGGCAGGATTTCACGTTTGGGGACTTCGCGACGACGTGGCATTTTTTACCTCTATCTTTGCTTCAGTTGGCATCTTTTCAGACACCGAGAGAGCCAATCAAGGACTCCCACTTACTCGACCCGCGCAGAACACCTGCGTTTGGGGCCACTACGCTGCTTCACCGCGCCACGCGGGAGACAGCACCGAAAATTCTTTTGTGCAAAAGCGCAGGGCTTACTTGGCCTTGGGCTTCTTGGCACCGTACTTGGAGCGCGACTGCTTGCGGTCTTTCACGCCTTGCAAGTCGAGCGAACCACGCACGATGTGGTAACGCACACCGGGCAAGTCCTTGACACGACCGCCACGAACCAGCACCACGCTGTGTTCTTGCAGGTTGTGGCCTTCACCGCCGATGTAGGAAATGACCTCAAAACCGTTGGTCAGGCGCACCTTGGCAACCTTACGCAGAGCGGAGTTAGGCTTCTTAGGCGTCGTGGTGTACACACGGGTGCACACGCCGCGGCGCTGGGGAGAGTTTTCCATCGCAGGGCTCTTGGACTTGATCTTTTCGACCTCGCGCCCCTGACGGACTAGTTGATTGATGGTTGGCATGAATACGTCCCTAAACGTAAAAAACGAAAACGTGAAACCCTTCGGAATTTCCGAAAAGCCTTCTAATGTAGCAGCAAGGCCTTGAACGGGCAAGCGCTACGCGGTTTTCCTCGGAAACCCAGGCTCAAGATGGAGACCAAAAGCCGCCGAAAGCGCGCGGCAAGCCAGAACCGCCGCGCTGGCGATACCCCCTTCCCGAATGGCTACGCTGTTCGGGAAGGGGGTGAAGACGCGGCAGCGCCTGAGGGGGATGTTCCTGCTACTTTATCCAGAGCCGGATGGCATCCCATGCACGGCCCAGGATGCCTGCCTGTTCCACGCCTTCCAGCGCGACCAGCGGCACTTCCGCCACAGCCTGTTCGCCCAGGAGTACCTTCAGGGCGCCCACAGACTGCCCCTTGGTGAACGGAGCAACCAGCGGGTCGGGGCGCGCAATCTGGGTGGTGATCTTGCCTGCACTGCCTGCGGGCACGGTCACCACGATGGCCTCATCGCGGCCGATCTTGAGGGTGTTTTCCGTGCCCTTCCAGACAGCGGGCGTGGCGACGGGCTTGCCGGCGTCAAACAGCTTGACGGCTTCAAACGCGGTATAGCCCCAGTTCAGCAACTTCTGGCTTTCGTTGGCGCGCGCATTTTCGCTGGCGGCACCGAGCACGATAGACAGCAGGCGGCGCTGGCCCACGCCGGGGAATTCACGCTTGGACGTTGCCACGAGGCAGTAGCCTGCGGCTGCGGTGTGGCCGGTCTTGAGGCCGTCCACGGTCGGATCGCGGAACAGCAGGGAATTGCGATTGCTGCCGTTCGATGCAGGCGTGCCGGGGTAGCTGTACTGCTTGGTGGAGTAGTAGTGCATGTACTCCGGGAAATCCTTCATCAGGCGCGTGGCGAGAACGGACAGGTCGCGCGCCGTGGTGAGGTGGCCGGGCTCGGTCAGGCCTTCGGGGTTCTTGTAGCTGGTACCGCTCATGCCCAGGGCCTTGGCCTGGTCGTTCATGAGCTTGACGAAGTTTTCGTACGTGCCGCCAACGCCCTCGGCCAGCGCTACCGTGGCATCGTTGCCGGACTGGACGATCATGCCCTTGATGAGGTCTTCCACCGGCACCTGCATCTTGGGGTCGATGAACATGCGCGAGCCGGGCATCTTCCAGGCACGCACGCTCACGGGCAACTTCTGGTCCAGCGTTACCTTCTTGGCGCGCAGCGCGTCAAACACCAGATAGCCCGTCATGAGTTTGGTGAGCGAAGCCTGCTCCACCGGCGCGTCAATGTCCTTGGCGGCCAGCACCTGGTTGGCCGTGACGTCCACCAGCATATAAGTGCGCGCAGCAATTTCAGGAGGCTGGGGCGCCTGGGCATAGGCGCCGAAAGCGGCAGGGGCCACGGCAGCAAAGACGGCCAGGGATCGCAGCGCGGACAGGATTCGTTTCATGGGCAATAAGGGGCTGGAAAGGCTCGGAAAAGAGGAAAAAGAAACAGCAGAAACTGCTGGGAGGCGACCAGGAGGGGCGGGTTGAAGCCAACCCAAAGTCAGACGCAGGCTTGAGTGGCTCAGCCTCGCGATTGCAGGTGGCGCACCACCAGATTTTTCAGAAGCGGCAATTGTCCGTGAAAGAAATGCCCCCCTGCGGGAATGACTGTGACAGGCAGTATCTGGGGCCGCGCCCAGTCCATCACAGCGGCCAGCGGCACAGTGTCGTCGTGCTCGCCGTGCACGACCAGGGTGCGCAGATGGGCATCGGGCGGCACCGGGGCAACGGCAAAACGGCTGGCTGCCGTGCCCACCAGCACTGCCTGGTCCACGCGACCCTGCGGCCAGAGGGCGGCCAGCGCATGGCTGGTGACAAATGCTCCAAACGAGAATCCCGCCAGCGCAATCCGCTGACCAGCGGCAACGGGCGCCACCTGCTCCACCACTGCCAGCAGGTCCTGCAGCTCGCCCTGGCCTTCGTCGTACACGCCTTCGGTGCCGCCCACGCCGCGAAAATTGAAACGCACGGCTGTCCAGCCACACTGCACAAAGGCGCGCGCCAGCGTCTGCACCACCTTGTTGTCCATGGTGCCGCCAAACAGCGGATGGGGGTGGGCAATGATGGCCACGCCACGGGGCGCAGCAGCACCGTCGGCCAGCGCGGCAGCGTCACGCACGGCCTCGATGGCGCCTGCGGGGCCGGATAGGGTCAGGCGTTCGGTCTGGGCATTCACGGATTTACTACCAAATTAATAGCTGCTTGCGCTTGATGGATAAGCGCTAGCAGCCAAAATAATTCAAAAATGGATCGAAGAGACGGATGGAGGCGCATTCAGCGGCCAAGTTCCGCCGGCGTGACCAGGCGCTCCACCACCTGGCCGTTTTTCAGGTGCGATTCGACGATCTCGTCAATGTCAGCCGCGTCCACATAGGTGTACCAGGTGCCCTCGGGGTAGACCACCGCGACAGGGCCGCCCGCGCAGCGGTCCAGGCAGCCGGCCTTGTTCACGCGCACCTTGCCGGCCCCCGCCAGGCCTGCAGCCTTCACCTGGGCCTTGCAGCGGTCAAAACCCGCCTGGGCGTTGTGGTGGGCGCAGCTGTCCTCACCATTGGTGCGTTCGTTCAGGCAGAAGAAGATGTGGCGCTGGTAGTAGCCGGGCGCTGCGGCCGGTGCGGGGGTGGTGTCGCTCATGGCTGCATTTTACGAACCCACGCGTCCACGATGTCGGCGCTGCGCCGAATGCGACTCAGGAGGAGCCTTCCTTGCGCGACACCCGAAACACCACGTAGATCAACGTAGCGTAGGGCCACAGCCACCCCAGCCACTGGCCCAGGCCGTAAAAGCGGATGAACCGGCCCTGCTCCCAGATCTGCAGCGTCTGCGCAAAGTAGGCGCTGGTGGGCGCCTGGTTGAGCAGCGCCAGGTGCCAGACCAGGGCCACCAGCAGCACGGCAGCGCAGGCACGCCGAGGCAAGGCCAGCAGCAGTACCGCCAGCGCCAGCGCGCCCCACACGCCCACGCGCGTGGGCAGGCCCATCCATTCCCAGGCATGCACGGGACCCCAGCTCAGGGCGGCCGACAGCGCAGTGAGCGTGACGCCCACGGCCACCACACCCAGGGCAAACAGCGCCCGCCGCCCCACATGGCGGATCACGCAGTAGCCCAGCAGGCACGGGGCCAGCAGGCCCAGCGTCACACACAGCAGCTCCCCACTGGGCGAGAGCGGGTCGAGCGCAGCCTCGCGCAGCGGCAGCCAGTCCAGAAACGGGGTGTCGGCCAGCACCTCGATGAGCGCCGCTTCCAGCCGCTCCAGCACCTGCCCCAGCCCGAACGGCACCGCCGCCGGGAACAGCAGCGCCAGCGGCCACAACGCCAGTAGGACGATGGCGCCGCTGGCGTCCTGCACGAACCAGCGGCCCTTGAAATCGCTCCAGCGGTCGATGGCGCCCAGGCGCTCCAGCAGCGCGGCGCTCAGCGCCCCCGCCAGGGTGCCCGCCGCGTTGAGCAGCAAGTCCAGATTGGAGGGCACACGACGGGGCAGGTAGATTTGCAGGAACTCCATGGCCAGTGACAGCAGCATGCCCACCAGCGTGGCCAGCAGCACCGCGCCCCGCCCCCAGCCCGAGCGCAGCATGGCCAGCACCAGCAGAAAACCCAGCGGGGCATACCCCACCACATTGGTGGCGATGTCAAAACCCGTCCAGTACGGCGGGGGCAGCGGCGCCAGCAGGAAGACCAGGGGGTCAATGCCCTGGGCGCGCCAGCCGTCAAACGGGAACAGGCTGGCAAAGACGATGAGCGCTGTATAGATCAGCGCGAGAGGCCAGGCGGAGGTCTTGGGCACCTGCGTGCGGGCCTAGAACGGCTTGACCACTACCAGCACGACGGCGGCCACCAGCATCAGCACGGGAGCCTCGTTGAACCAGCGGAACCACACATGGCTCCTGCGGCTGGTGCCGTCGGCCAGCTTGCGCAGCACCACGCTGCAGGCGTGGTGGTAGCCGATCACCAGCAGCACCACCGCAAGCTTGGCGTGCATCCAGCCATTGCCGGGGCCCCAGCCGATGCCGTAACCCATCCACAGCCACAGGCCCAGCGCCAGCGCAGGCACGGCCAGCAGCGTGGTAAAGCGCAAAAGCTTGCGTGCCATGAGCAGCAGGCGGTCGCGCTCGGCGGCTGAGCCCGGCGCCACCATCGCCAGATTGACGAAGATGCGCGGTAGATAGAAAAGGCCAGCAAACCAGCTGGCCACGAAGACGATGTGAAAGGCTTTGACCCAGAGCATGGAGGCAGTTTAAGGGCCCGTGCGGGCCACACGAGGCCGCACCAAAAAAAAGCCCGGCAAATCCGCCGGGCCGGGAAAGCCTGTTTTGCATCGCTGCAACCCGAGGCCCCGCTCAGGGAGGGAAAGCGGGGGGCGGCAAGCCGCCCGGCGCCAATTTAGCACCGGGCATCGGGTGTTACAAGCGGCATTTCCAAGGTGAGAAGGCGTCGCCATGGTGTTTGAAACCGGCGCGCCCCATGCCAGTGGACCCGTGGATCCAGCTTCGCCGGTCCAGGGATGCGTCCCCCGAGGGAGCCGCGCAGCGGCTCAGGGAGATAATCTCGCGATGCACCTCCAAAGCCCCGCTCCCTTCCCCCAGAACCGCCCGCGCCGCCTGCGCCGCGATGCTTTTACCCGCAACCTGGTGCGCGAAAACGCTGTGACGCCGCACGACCTGATCTACCCCGTGTTTGTGCATGAAGGCAGCCAGCGCCGCGAGGCAGTGACCTCCATGCCCGGCGTGGACCGCCTGAGCCTGGACCTGCTGCTGCCCGTGGCCGAAGACTGCGTGAAGCTGGGCATTCCGGTTCTGGCGCTGTTCCCGGCGATCGACCCGTCGCTCAAGACGCCCGACGGCAAAGAGGCCCTGAACCCCGACGGCCTGATCCCACGCGTGGTGCGGGCGCTGAAGAAGGAATTCCCCGGCCTGGGCGTGATGACCGACGTGGCACTGGACCCGTACACCAGCCACGGCCAGGACGGCGTGCTGGACCAGACCGGCTACATCATCAATGACGAGACGGTGGAGATCCTCACCGGCCAGGCGCTCACGCACGCCGAGGCGGGTGTGGACATCGTCGCGCCCAGCGACATGATGGACGGGCGCATCGGCGCCATCCGCGAGGCGCTGGAGGTGCAGGGCCATATCCACACCCGCATCATGGCCTACAGCGCCAAGTACGCCAGCGCCTTCTACGGCCCCTTTCGCGACGCCGTGGGCACGCGTGGCGCCCTGGGCAAGGCCGACAAGAATGTGTACCAGATGGACCCCGGCAACAGCGACGAGGCCCTGCGCGAGGTGGCCATCGACATCGCCGAAGGCGCGGACATGGTGATGGTCAAGCCCGGCATGCCGTACCTGGACATCGTGCGCCGGGTGAAGGACGAGTTCAAGGTGCCCACCTTCGCCTACCAGGTCAGCGGCGAGTACGCCATGATCAAGGCCGCTGCCGCCAATGGCTGGCTGGACCACGACGCCGTGATGATGGAAAGCCTGCAGGCCTTCAAGCGCGCCGGTGCCGATGGCGTGCTGACCTACTTTGCGCGCGACGCGGCTCGCTTGCTAACAAAATAATAGCTACTAGCGCTTTATGGACAAGCGCTAGAGGCACTTTTCATTCAAAACCGGGTTCATGCGCATCTTCCACATCCACAACGGCGGCGTGCAGGAGCTGACCGCGTTGCCCGCTCAGATGCCCGCCCAGGGTTTTGTCTGGATCGCCTGCGGGCGCCCCGCCTTCCAGGCGCGGCTGGCCGAGATCCAGGCACGCCTGCAAACCCTGGTGGGGCTGCAGCTGGTGGACCTGCACGTGTCCGACCTGCTCAACGCGCAGCTGCCCTCGCACTACGACTACACCTCGCAATATGACCTGCTGGTGTTTCGCCGCCTGGCCACCGCGCAGGGCGACACCGTCGACTCGCCCGTGGAAGGTGATAGCCCCGCCAGCCCACTCAAACGCAGCGGCCCACCGGTGCTGCGCCGCATCGACACCAGCCCGGTGGGGTTTGCGGTGTTCGACCAGCTGCTGCTGACCGTACACCCCGCAGACTGCGCAGTGCGCGACGCCTATGCGGCCCGTCTGCTGGCATCGCTACCCACCAGCAACGGCACCGAAGGCCGCAGCAGCCCCGTGCCCGGCGCCCGCGTTCCCGCCAGCCCGGCCGACCTGATGCTGCGCGTGGTGAACATGATGGTGGACCGCTATCTGGACCTGCGCCGCGAACTCACGCGCCAGCTCGACCACTGGCAAAACGAGCTGCTCAAGCCCCGGGCGCGGTATGTGAACTGGAGTTCGCTGCTGGAAGCACGGCTGGCCCTGCACAAGCTCGACGAGATCTGCGAAGACCAGCGCACCGCCGTGCAGGACTGGATCGATGCGCTGGAAACCTGGGCCTTGCCCGACACCCCGGCTGGCCTGCGCGAGCTGGACCTGCTCAAGGTGCGCAGCCGCGACGTGCTGGAGCACATCGAGCGCGTGGTGCACCACGTGCGGCGGCTGGAGCAGAGCACCGAAACCGCCGTGCAGATGCATTTCAGCGTGCAGAGCAACCGCACCAACGACATCATGCGCACGCTCACGGCGCTCACCGCCGTGTTCCTGCCGCTCAATCTGATAGCGGGCATCTTCGGCATGAACTTTGAGTTCTTGCCGCTCATCCACAAGGCCGATGGGTTCTGGTGGGCGTTGGGCTCGATGGTCTTCATCGCCCTGTCGCTGGTGATGCTGTTCTGGCGCAAGCGGTATCTGGCGAGGACGAGGTGACCGTGCTCGCGAAGGCACTCAGCTGACGAAGCTCTCCCAGTCAGACATTCTTCGCACCAGAGTCCACGCAGCCGTCAACCCGCCAACGCCAGGGCCAGTGGTTGTCGTGCGCGAAAAGCCCATTTCGGCCCCAGACGGAAGGCCTCCAGCCTGCGCGAGGAAGCGGTAGCAAAAAAGAGGTCTTCGGACAAATGGAGGCGTTCAAATACCCGCCGCTGGCGCACCGAGCGGCGGCGCAGATCCCCCTCAAAGGCATTGCCGTCACCGCGCGATTGTTCGAACAATGCTGCCGCGCGCGCCAGGTTCTGCAGCGCCAGGGGCGTCAATGCCGGCACGGCACGCGGTGCGGACAAACGGGCCTGCGCGATAAACGGGTTTTGCCCCACCAGCAACCCCCAGGGCCGACGGCCCTCGACAGGGTCGACACTCAAGGCTTCCAGCTTGGTCAAACCGAAGTCGCGCGCCAGCGCCAGCCGCACGGCCAGCCAGGGATCGGCTTGACGCACTTGCTCAATCGCCTCGCGCGCCACGGATTCACTCCCCTGCAGCGGCAGTACCAGTGAGCCCAACAGGCGCTGCGCGTGCGCATCGCCCTGGTTGGCAGCGGCATGCAGCCACGCAATGGCCTGCTCCGACTCCACCACCGAGTTCGACGCGCGCAGTATCAAAGCCCCCAGCTTGCGCTGCGCCTCGGACTGCCCGGCCATTGCCGCTTTCTCCAGGAAGAAGCGGGCCATCTGCGGGTTGGATACCGACGAGCGGTGGTCTGCATGCGTTGCGTACAGGGCAAGCCATGCATCGTCCCGGCCCGCGTCCGCAGCGCGCAACAACAAGGCCACGCCTTTGCGCAGGTTCAGCGACGTGGCCAGCCGCGCTGGCGCCAGCGTGCCGCTGTCAATTCCGCAACGCGCACGGCCCAGCAGGCACGCAGCGTCCCGATCCCCGCGTACGACAGCCAGCTCCAGGCTGGCCTCAATCTGGTCAGGTGCCAGCCCGCGCAAGGAGTGTTTCTCGCGCTCGGCCCACAAGACCGCCGCCACGACCAGGTCCGACAGGGCGTGTGTCAAGCGCGGCGCCACCATCAGCGCCACCCGCAGGCAATCGACCAGCTGGTCCAGTCCCCCTTCTTCACGCGCCTGGCGCGCAGCGATCACCGCGACCTGCACCACGTCCACTGCGGCGCTGGATTGGATCGATTCCACCATCGCCTCGAGGGCGCGGTCCGAGCGTGCACCCTCCACGGCCGCCATGACCTGGCAGGCCTCGACGTGCCCGGCTGCAGCGGCGGTCTCCAGCCACGACTGCCCCGCCGTGACGGAGCTGCGCGTCAACGCCATCCACACGCCCAGCTTGAACTGCGCCAAGGGGCTTCCCGCAGCGGCAGCCTTGTGCAATGCATCTTCCTGTTTCAGGTCCAGCAAGTCCTGCAGCGGCAAACTCTCTGCAATGGCACACGCGGTTTCTGGCAGCTCTCGAACGCTGGGATGTGAGAGGTACTCGATCCCCGTGGCCACATGGCGCGGGAAGCCGTCGCCCCCCACCAGGTAACGTCGGCCCGCTTTGCTGCGGGCGGCGGGATCACCCTGGCGGGCCAGGGTCAGCAATTGAATGTCTTGTCTGCGCATGCTCGGCTCTCTTCAATATGTGTTGCGGGGGCGGCACACCTGAGCGGTTTTTGGCACGCAAACTGGCAAACACCCCCTGCTTTGGACAGGTTTGAAGAATAGAAATGCACGCCTGACAGCGGGATTGCGTGCACATGACATTTCTGTAATGAACCACCTGGCCGGCCTGCGGCCCACGCAAAAAGGCCCGCATCCCCTGGGGGATGCGGGCCAATCGTTTACCTTGGAGACAATTGCCCATCGCAATGGGCAAGAGGAAGACCGCCTGGGGTCTTAGAACGTGTGGCGCAGGCCGAAGTCCAGGCCCTTGGAGTTGTCACCTGCACTGGTCTTGGCACCGTTCAGTGCAAGCGCAGAACCGTTCTTGTTCTTCAGGTACGCGAAGGTGGTGTACAGGGCAGTGCGCTTGGACAGGTTGTGCACGTACCCCACGGCAAACTTGTTCGCCTGCACATTGGTGTCCTGAACGCTGACGCGGGACCACGAAGCGCGGACCAGACCAACGCTGCCCACGGGAGCCGTTGCGCCGATCATGTAGTGGCGAGCCTTCTCGTCGCGGGCCTTGGACTCATCCTGCCCAGCTTCAACCAGCAGCTTGGCCACACCGAAATCGTAAGAACCTCCGATGTTGGCATTCGTCACGTCGCCATACGCACCAAGGCTGGACACCGAGCCGTAGCTCACGCCCACATTGAGGGGGCCGTTTTCATAGCCAGCGCGCAACCCATAACCATTGCCGTCATTGGAGCCATTGGCGGCCTCGCCACGGTAGTACTGCACCTGGCCAAAGAACCCACCCAGATTCCTGGGCGTGAAGTACGACACGGAATTGCTGGTACGCGTCTGCATGGCGTAGCCGTAGTTGCTGCCCAGCGAAGTCGTCTTCAGAAGAGCGCCGACGCCGTTGTCGCCGAATGCGTCATAGATGTTGTTGTAGGTCGCAGTGAAATCACGGCCCAGGCGAACTTCGCCCCAGCGGTCATCCATCAGGCTGATGGTCGAGCGACGGTTGAAGTTGAAGGTGTTGCCGACGCCTGTACCGTCGTCCAGGTTGTAACCGGCTTCCAGCCAGAAGCCAGCCTTCATGCCACCACCAAGATCTTCAATACCTCGGAAACCGAGGCGGTTGGAAGCCAGACCACCGCTGCCCACGCTGGTCCGGTTCGTCTCACTGCCGCGGCCCACCTGAACCGCCACGTCGGCCACGCCAAACAGCGTGACAGACGATTGTGCATAAGAGGTTGCGCTGATGGCTGCAAGCACAGCCAATGTGGCGAATTTTTTCATGGTCATCCTTGTTAAGTGGGTTCAATCGGAGTCATGTCCCACGCCTTGTTGGCAGGACATGGTGCAAGCGTAGGCACTGCACCCTCGTGCCCACAGACCGCAGAGCGCAACCACGGGGGACACGCATGCGCCCCCCCCTCGGTTTGGGACAACGCCGTTTCACAGGTGCCACATTCCCTCCGAACTGAAAGGCTGTTGGCGATCCCCGGGAGGCACACAGCGGTTTGGCGGGATGGGTACGCCAGACACGGTGTGCAAAAGATAGATAGCCTGGACTTGCAAAACCGCTGCAAAAGCAGAGACCGGCTGCAAACACCACGGCCCGAAAGGTTGCCGCGAAATCGGGTGAGGAGACACAACCGCTGATTGCGCAAGGGCTAGGGACCCTCTGCACAAATCACCGCGCCGTGTGCAGCTGCAGTCTCGGGCGGTCTGCGGCGTTGCAAAACCTCGCAATAGCTGCGGCTATTGCTGCGTTTTGCGCCTTGCAGCCCATCCCGATCCGCAGCGCCCACTTGCCGCTCGATTCGTGCAGAGGATCCCTAGCGCAAACGGCGCACCCGAAGCATCCGCGAGGATCATGGTCACGCTCCAGACCAATCCTCCCGCGAGACCGCACACAAGCTCTCACGACTGTTCGTGAATTCGCAACAGTGCATTTCGATCCAGCAAGCTTCTCAAATCCACACGCACCTTCAACAATCCACCAAAGTCAATCCGCAGCTTCCCTCCATCCGTCTGCACTCCACCTTCTTTTTGTCCCTTGAGAAACCGCTGGGATCTCGTCACATGCGCTTGCTTTCCATTGAAGACGAACGATCAACCGCTGCTTACCTGTACAAGGGCTTGACCGAGCATGGCCATGTCGTAGACACGGCGTTCGACGGGGTGGAAGGCCTGCACCTGGCTACCTCAGGGCACTACGACCTCATCCTGCTGGACGTGGGGCTGCCCGGCGCCAGTGGCTGGGAAGTGCTGCAGGGCATTCGCACACAACAACAGACACCGGTGTTTTTCATATCGGGCCGCGACGAGGTCGAAGACCGCGTCAAGGGGCTGCTGCTGGGTGCCGACGACTACATGGTCAAGCCCTTTGCGTTTTCCGAACTGCTGGCACGCATCCAGGTGGTCGCGCGCCGCCGCGCACCCATGTCCGCACCAGAGGGCGTGCTGCGCGTGGGCGAGCTGGAAGTCGATACCGCCCGCCGACGCGTCAAACGGGGCGCGCTGCGCATTGATCTCACCACCCAGGAGTTTGTTCTCCTGGACTATCTGGCCCGCCATGCCGGCCAGGTCGTATCGCGCACCCTGATCGCGCAGAACGTGTGGGACATGCACTTTGACAGTGACACCAATGTGGTCGATGTGGCGGTGCGCCGACTGCGGGCCAAGATCGACGAGCCCTTCGCCGAAAAACTCATTCACACCGTGAGGGGTGTCGGCTATGTCCTTGAGCCCCGGCATAACGCCTAAGGCGCGGTCCATTCTGCGGCGCTCTCTGCCCCTGAAAATCGCGCTGGCGATTTCTTTGATCACCCTGCTGTTGATCACGGCCAGCTTCTGGATGGTGATCTACCTGCTGGGCCAGGATTTCAACGACCTCCTGCCGCTGCTCGCCAGCAACGGAGGCATGGTCCATATCCCTGCAGAGGATTTGCACGCGCGGGGCCATGCCTTTGCCCTGCGCTCATGGCGTGTGTTTGCCATCACGCTGGGTGTCGGCGCGCTGGCCGCGAGCCTCTTCGCATGGTGCACCGCCAAGCTCATCCTGTCCTCGGCCCACCGCCTGGCCAACACGGCCAACCGCATCAGCGCCCAGGCCTTGCACGAACGGCTGGCACCTGAGAACAACATTGCCGAGCTGGAACCTGTGGCCCGGGCGTTCAACCACATGCTCGACCGGCTGGAGGATTCCTTCACCCGCCTGTCGGGTGTGTCATCCGACATTGCGCACGATCTGCGCACTCCCATCCACCGCCTCCTGATGGTCGCGCAGGTCACGCTGGACCGTCCCCGCAGTGCGGACGAATACCGTGCGGTGATCGAGTCGGCCGTTCCAACGTATGAGCGCATGGGGCGGATGATCGAGAACATCCTGTTCCTCGCGCGCGCCGAGAGCCAGCAAAGCGCCGTTCATGCCACCTTCATCCCGCTGGAGCAACGGCTGGGGGCCATCGCAGCCTTCTTCGAACTGCTCGCCCAGGAGCAGGGTTTGGAGCTGGCGCTCCAGGTAGACCAGAGCGCCCACGTCTGGGCTGATGACACCCTGCTCACCCGCGCCACCGGCAACCTGCTGACCAATGCCATTCGCCACGCCCGCCCAGGCAGCACGGTTGTGCTCTCAGGATCGGTGGCATCAAATGGCGGCTGCCATATTTCGGTCTCTAACGAGGGCGAACCCATCGCCCTCAAGCACCAGGCCAGGATTTTTGAACGCGCATACCGGGTTGAAAGTCCGAGCAACGAACAAGCGCCCGGCGTTGGCCTGGGGCTGGCCATCGTAAAAAGCACCATGGAATTGCATGGAGGCTTGGTCTACGTGCGCAGCGCCCCAGGCCATCCGACGGTGTTCACCCTGTGGTTCCCGCCACCACCGCCGCGTGCACCGGAGGCTGGGCCATCACGCGGGCGTATCAGCCGGTAGCACGGGGTGCGATCGGGCGGGGACCTTGGGTCGCAAGATCAGCGCGGCGCCTGGACGCCGAACAACCCCGCCCCGTTGTCCCACGCCACCTTGCGCGCCACATCGGTAGGCAATCCACCTAGCCACTGGCGGTAGCCCTGCATCAGGCTTTCGTAGTGCTGCCAGCGCTGGTTGACCCAGGTGTCCGAGCCGATCACGAAGCGCGTGGGGTACTTGAGCAGCAGCGCACGCCAGGCGGGGCACAGCTGGTTGTCGTCGCAGACCAGGCCCGGGCGGTACGAGAGTTCGCCCACCAGGCCGGGGTAGCGCGCCATCAGCGCATCCACCCGCTCCACGGGCGTACCGCCGATGCCGGTGTGGGCCCAGATCAGGCGCGCCTTCTGGCCCTTCGACGGCGTGTGGGCCATCAGCAGGTCGATGGCCACATCGTCCACATGGGCCAGCACCACCAGGTCACGCTCTTCGGCCAGGACCATGAGCTTTTTGGCGACCGGGCCGTCGGCATTGGCGCTGTCGTACAGGTGGAACTCGCCAATGCCCCGGTAGGGCCCGGCCGCCGTGCCGCGCGCCAGCTCGGTCTGCACCATGGTGTAGATGCTCTCGTCGGCAAACCAGCCGGTGTAGTCCGCCCGGTTGCGGTACAGCCGCACAAAGGGCACGACGGTGACGCCCGCCTCGCGCGTCTGCGGCAGGCCCGCCAGCGTGAGCGAACCCGCGTTGGGCCGCGAATTGGCAACGATGGCACGCACGCCGCTGGCCTTCATGCGCGCCAGCACATCGGCGGGCGGGTGGGGGCCGGTTTTGCCGTCCCACGCTTCCTCGTTGTAGTGCAGGTGCGCGTCGAACAGGGGGCCGGTGTAGTCGGCCGCATGGGTCTGAAATCCAAATGCTATTAAAACAATAGCTGCTATCGATTTACAGGCAAGCGGTAGCGGCCAAATTTGCCTCAAAACCTGGATATACGTCGAACTCGCCATGGCGGCCTCCAAACATTGAGCAGTTCATCGCTGCGCCCTGGCGCCTGCAATGGGCGCGCCCCCGCCAGAGACGCCAAGCAAGGGCCGCCCCGCAGCGACGGCGTCGTCCCCCCCTGGGGGAAGGCGCGCAGCGACTCAGGGGGGATTCCAATTCATGCGAGGTGCTTGTCGAAGAACGCCAGGGTGCGGTCGCGTGCCGTCATGGCCGCAGGCTCGTCGTAGCTGCCGCGCTGGTCGCAGTTGAAGCCATGGTCGGCGGCGTAGATGTGCACCTCGGCTCCCGGCTGCGCGCGGGCAAAGGCCTGCACGCTGTCCACGGGGATCCAGTGATCGCGCTCGCCAAAGTGAGCCAGCACAGGCACGCGCGGCTGGCGCGCAGCTTCGTCAGGGCTGGTCATGCCACCACCGTAATAGGGCACGGCGGCCGACAGGCCGGTAAGCGTACAGGCCGCACGCCAAGTGAGAAGCCCACCCCAGCAAAAGCCCACGATGCCCACCTTGCGGCCGCTTTGCGCGGCGGCGTAGTCGATGGCGGCCTGGATGTCGGGCATCACGCCAGGGGCGGGCAGCGCCTCCACCGCCGCTTTCAGGCCCATGCCAGCCTGCATGTCGTCGCCGGTGTAGCCCAGGTCCACGCCGGGTTTCACGCGGTGGAAGGTCGAAGGCGCCACCGCCAGGTAGCCACGCGCCGCAAAGCGGTCGGCCACGGCGCGAATGTGGGAGTTCACGCCAAAAATTTCCTGCAGCACCACCACGGCGCCACGCGGTGCGGCATCGGGCTGGGCCACCCAGGCCGGAAATACAAAACCGTCACCCGAAGTCAGATCGACAAACTGTCCCATGCTGCAATCTCCTTGATAAAAATGCGCCGGAGTGGAGGTGTGCCTGCTGCAAACCGCTGCCCGCAGCACCCAGAACCTGTTCCAATGCGCCATTCTTGCAGGAGACCCCGATTTCATGGACAAGATCGTCTTAATCACCGGCGCCAGCCGAGGCATTGGCGCCGCCACCGCCCAACTGGCCGCGCGCCAGGGCTGGGCGGTGGCGGTGAACTACCAAGGCAACCAGGCCGCCGCCGATGCAGTGGTGCAGCAGATCCGCGCCGCAGGCGGCACCGCGCTGGCCGTGCAGGCCGATGTCGCCGACGAGGCCCAGGTGCTGGCCATGTTTGCCACCGTGGATACACAACTCGGGCGCATCACCGCCCTGGTGAACAACGCGGGCGTGGTGGACACCACCCAGCGGGTGGACGAAATGAGCGTGGCGCGTCTGCGCCGCATGTTCGATATCAACGTGATCGGCAGCTTTGTCTGCGCCCGCGAGGCCGTGCGCCGCATGAGCACCCGCCACGGCGGCGCGGGCGGCAGCATCGTCAACGTCTCCAGCGCCGCCGCGCGGCTGGGCGCGGCCCACCAGTATGTGGACTACGCGGCGGCCAAGGGCGCCATCGACACCTTCACCATCGGCCTGGCACGCGAGGTGGCGGCAGAAGGCATCCGTGTGAACGCCGTGCGCCCGGGCCTGATCGAGACCGACATCCACGCCAGCGGCGGCCTGCCCGACCGCGTGCGCGACCTGGCCCACCAGGTGCCCATGCAACGCGGCGGCACGGCCGAAGAAGTGGCCGAGGCCATCGTATGGCTGATGTCGGATGCGTCGCCCTACACCACCATGTCATTGCTTGAAGTCTCTGGAGGAAGGTAATGAAGCACCCCCTGAGTCGCTTCGCGCCTTCCCCCTCTCTCGCTTCGCTGCGCGAAGCGGGAGGGGGACGCCCCCAGCGCGGCGGGGCGGCCCTTGCGCGGGGGCACTGGCCTCGACAGCGCCAAGTCGAAAATCTATGGGCGACAAGCTTCAAAACGGAAAACTAGTATGGATCTCAAACCGCTCATCACCCTGCTCGCCATCGTGAACCCGCTGGCCATCGTGCCGTTTTTCATCCACTACACGCAGGGCTTTTCGTACCCGCAGCGGCGACGCACCATACAGGTGGCCAGCTTCAGCGTGTTCTGCGTGATTGCAGCCTGTGCGCTGCTGGGCCTGCAGATCCTCGACTTCTTCAACATCTCGCTGCAGAGCTTCCAGGTGGGCGGCGGCATGCTGCTGCTCATCAGCGCGATGAACATGCTCAACGCCCAGCCCGCTGAGGCCAAGCCCAGCACCAATGAGTACGAAGAAGGGGCCGAGAAGGCAGCAGCGGGCAGCAGCATTGCCGTGGTGCCGCTCACCATCCCGCTGCTCACCGGCCCAGCCAGCATGTCCACGGTGGTGATTTACGCCGACCGCGCACAGACCTTCTGGCAGCACGCCGCGCTGGTGGGCTACGGCGTGGTCATCGCGCTAGCCACGGCCGTCTGCTTTGCGCTGGCCGACCCCATTGCGCGCGTGCTGGGCAAAACCGGCATCAATGTGATGACCCGCCTGATGGGCCTCATTCTGGCTGCGCTGGCCGTGGAAGTGATGGCCGACGGGCTGGGCAAGCTGTTCCCCATCCTCGTCGCACGCTGACCCTCCATGTCCGCCCGCCTGTTGCTGCTCGAAGACGATCCCGCCATCGCCCGCACCGTGGCCTATGCGCTGGAGCGCGATGGCCTTACCGTCACGCACAGCCTGCTGGTACACGATGCGCGCCAGCAACTGCAGCGCGCCCGTTTTGACCTGCTGGTGCTGGACGTGGGCCTGCCCGACGGCAGCGGCCTGGACCTGCTGCGCGACGTTCGCAACGCCGCGCCCACCGCCGCCCTGCCCGTGCTGATGCTCAGCGCCCACGGCGAGGAGATCGACCGCGTGCTGGGCCTGGAGCTGGGCGCCGACGACTACCTGACCAAGCCCTTCAGCCCCCGCGAACTGGCGGCGCGCGTGAAGGCGCTGCTGCGCCGAGCGGGCAACGGGAACGGCAATGGCCACCCGGCAACGCCCACCGCCACGGCCTCCGCGCTGTTCCTCGACGACGAGACGGGCCAGCGCATCAGCCTGCGCGGCCAGGCCCTGCCGCTGACCCGGCGCGAATACCGCCTGCTGTCCCACCTGTTGCGAGGCGCGGGCCGCATTCATTCGCGCGACGCGTTGCTTGCCGCTGCCTGGGGCGACGACAGCGAGAGCACCGACCGCACGGTGGACACCCATATCAAGACCCTGCGCGCCAAGCTGCGCGAGGTGGACCCGGGGCGCGAGTACATCAGCACACACCGGGGCATGGGGTATTGCATCGATATTTAAAACCCCATTGGCCCCCGTCGATGGAGCCAATGACATTGCACGCACTCATAGGTAGAGCGGGCCCTTGCAAGGCATCCCGCCCCAGCAGGCACGAGCACTGGCGTGCAGGCCACGGCCGCATGCCACCGAAAACTGAGAAATGCTCGGGCCGGAGGGCTGGACAGGCGGACTATCTGGCGGGGTAGTGTGTAGGGCCTGAGCGGCGCAGCACACGGATGCCCTCCGCTCTGCAAGCCCTCAGAAACGATGGCGAATCGACAGTGCCAGGCTATTGACGTCTTTTCCGGGCGCTGCCGCAACGCCACCCAGGAATCCGTTGCCGCCCAACATGTCTTGCGACGTGTTTTTGTTGTTCAGGTGTGTGAGTACGGCATTCAGGTCGGTGCGCTTGGACAGTGCATAGGTGTAAGCCACCCCATACGAAGCGCGATCCGCATTGAACGGGCGTTTGTCGTTCATGTTGTTGTAGGCCACGGTCACGGCGTGCACGCCGCTGGTGATGCGGTAGCCAACCTGGAACAGGCGTGCGTCTTGCCGGAAACCCTGAATGAAGGCGTTTTGCACCAGACCGGCCACTGGTGCCGTGGCAGGGTTGGCAGACAGGACTGCGGAAATGCCGGACAGGTTGGTGGGATGGTCGTCCTTGATGACGCTGAATTGGCCCGACAGGGTGCCCGGCCCGACATCCAGCGTCGCGCCGAGGACAGCGGTCGTCAGCGACTTTTCACCCAGTTCGTTGTTGCGTGTGTTGTAACCGCCGCCGAACGAATAGCCGTTGCCGTTGTACATGGCCATGGCACCCCACAGCCGCCCCGCGCTCGACCGACCAGCGACTTCCCCGGCTGCGTACATCGCGGTGGCGGTGAATCCGTTCCATTGCAGACCGTACTGGAGTGAGTTGCTCACGCGGATATCGAACGAAGCCGGAATCGCCACCAACTGTCCCAGTGACAGGCTGGACTCGGTCTTCATCGCGTCAAAGTTGGCGTTGGCCAAGTAGCCCGGTGTGTACTGTCGCCCGAACGTGAAGGCACCGAACGGGGTGATCAGACCGGTGAATACTTGCCGATCAAAGAAGTTGTTGCCCAAGTTGACGCCCACGGAACTACCGATCTGGGCGGCCACTGCGGAGACAGCAGGCTGAAGCGCAGCAGGCAGGCCCAACGATCCAGCGTTGCTGAGTCGGTCCGGCAGCCGACCTTGGGAAATGGGGCGGTTGCCCAGTGCGCCGGTGTCTGCTTCGAGCCGCGATTCGAGCGTGAAGACGACGCGGTATCCACCGCCCAGGTCTTCATTTCCCTTGAATCCGAGGCGCGAACCTTGCATGTTCCCACTGGTAAGGCTGGTCTTAGAGCCGCCGGGTGCTCCGGTGACATGTTGGATGCCAACGTCGACGATGCCGTACATCGTCACACTGCTCCCGTCAGCCGCGCTTTGCGCCATGCCAAACGACGAAAAGCACCCAAGCACGGCCGCTGAAAGGGCACGCATTTTGTTCATAACTTGTCTCCTGTTGCTGCATGAAATTGGCAGAAGCCCACGCCACACCGTGGGCAGCTCCGGGTTCAGCCTAGGTGACATGTCTCAAGCGGTAACAGCGGGTAGCACGGGATCGCTGGAGCAGCCCAGTCGTACCGACCTGTTTTCGAGCGAAAACGTTGCGCGCTTGCAACTTATGTGGGCCACGCAACAGGCTTTGAGTCCCCACGGTGCATCCCGTGCCAGATGGCAAGGACTGGGTCGCAGCATCACGCACAGGGAGCCCGCAACGCGCTTCCTGGCCAAATTCACCTTGCGATTCAACCGCCTGTACGATCTGACCAGCATGTCCGCCAGGCGTGCTACGCACTGCCCGTCCCCCACATCGTCTTGCTCCATACCGATACTCAGCGCTTCTGAGACGCTTTGCCGGTCAAGATTTTTTAAGAGAACTGCCCCATGCGCCTGGGCATCCGCCTGCTGTTCGCCTTCTTCCTGATCAACGGCATCGCCGCGTTTTTTGTGCTGCGCGTGTTCATGGCCGAGATCAAACCCAGCGTGCGCGAGGTGATGGAGGACATGATGGTGGACACGGCCAACATCCTGGCCGAGCTGGCCAGCGAAGACCTGGCCGCCGGGCGGTTGGCGGCGGGGGCTGACAACAGCAGCACCAGCCCGTTTGCGCAGCATGTGCGCCGCTACGCCACGCGGCCCATCGATGCAGCGATCTGGGGTTTCTCCAAGCAGTCACTGGACTACCGCATCTATGTGACCGACACCACGGGCCGCGTGCTGTTCGACTCGGAGAACCGCGCCATCGGCGCCGACTACTCGCAGTGGCGCGACGTGGCCCGCACGCTGCGGGGCGAGTACGGCGCACGCTCCACGCGCGATGTGGAAGACGACGACACCAGCGGCGTGATGCATGTGGCGGCGCCCATCTACGTGAAAGAACAGATTGCAGGCGTGCTGACGGTGGCCAAACCCACCCGCACCGTGCAGCGCTTCATCGACCGCGCCGAGCGCAAGGTGTTCATGGGCGGCCTTTTGCTACTGGCGCTCTCGGCCGCCGTCGGCGTGGCCGTGACGCTGTGGATGGTGTGGAACGTGCGCCGTCTGCGCGACTACGCCTTGAGCGTGCAGGGCCCCGCCGATGGCGAGCGCCATGACCCCGGCGCCCCGCCCACCACGGCGCTGGCCGTGCCCGAGGTACCGGGCGAGCTGGGCGACCTGGCCCGCGCCATGGACCGCATGCGTGCCCGGCTGGAAGGGCGCGACTACATCGAAGGCTATGTGCGCGCACTGACGCACGAACTCAAAAGCCCCGTGGCGGCCATCCGGGGCGCGGGCGAGCTGCTGCAGGACGAGCTGCCCGCTGCCGACCGTGCCGAATTTGCGACCCAGGTCGTGCAGCAAAGCGAGCGCCTGCAGCGCATCATCGACCGGCTGCTGGAGCTGTCCAAACTGGAGCAGCGCCACCATGCCGAGGGTCGCGCGCCTGTGGCCCTGCAGGCCTGCGCCGAGGCCGCCATCGGCCAGACACGCGCCCGTGCTGCGCAACGCGGCATCATGCTGGCCCTGTCCGGTACGGGGAGCAACGGCCCCTGGGAGGCCGAGCTGGTGACCATGGCACTGACCAATCTGCTGGACAACGCCATCGACTTTGCGCCAGCAGGCAGCACGGTGCAAGTGGAGCTGGACGGCGCCACCGTGGCCGTGCGGGACAGCGGCCCCGGCGTGCCCGACTACGCCCTGCCCCGCCTGGGCGAACGCTTCTTCACCACCGCGCGGCCAGGCGGCGAGCGCAGCGGATCGGGCCTGGGGCTGGCCATCGTCAAGCGCGTGATGGCGCTGCACGGGGGGCAGATGGTGGTGCGCAATACCGGGCCTGGGTTGCAAGTGGCGCTGGAGTTTCCCGCCAGTTAATGCGAGCGGCGCAGGTGTAGAGCGAGCCCCACCACCAGCAAGGCCAGTGCCACCCCATCCACCCGCACGACCGTCACCAGCGGGGCGCTGAGCGCGCTGCCCCGCTGCAGCCACGACAGCAGCAGAAACGACACCACGCTCACCAGCCCCGCCACCAGGCCCAGCCGATGCAGATCGGGGCGCAGGGCTGCATAGCCCATGAAGGCGGCCAGCAGCCCGAAAAGCACGGCCCGGTGCCGCAACAGCAGCTCCACGCCTGCATCCTGCACCGGGGTGCCGTACAGCTGCGCCAGCTTGCCCGCCCCGAGCACGCCCACCAGCGGCAGTGCATGGACCACTGCCACCAAGACCAGAATCAACGGAACCCCATAGCGCATGCCGCCCCCTAAAACGTGTTTCTTTTAGCCATGCGCCGTTTGTAGGTGCAAGGAGTTCGGCCGTCGATGACCTGACAGGTCATGCCGACACAACGCCCGACTTCACACTGGCCTCACAAACTTCATAGCGCCCTCACACCGGGCCCCAACACTGCCTCCACAACATCATTTGTGGAGGATCTCTTGCTCAAACACCCCTTGTTCACCAAACTGGCCGCGCTGGCCGCCATCACCGTGCTGCTTCTCTTTGGCCTCGGCATGATCGAAGACGTGGTGCGCGACCGGTTGCGTTACCGCAGCATCACCGCCCAGAGCGTGGCCGAAAGCCTGGCCGGACCGCAGACGCTGATGGGCCCGATGATCCACAGCGCCTGTGTGGAGAGCTGGGAGGTAGAGACCGGCAAGGGCGACGAGCGCCGCATGGTGGAGCAGCGCCGCGAGTTCCTGCTGACCGCCATGCCCGAGCAGCTCAAGCTCAGCACCGGCGCCGCGATGGAAGAGCGTGCGCGCGGCCTGCACAAGGTGAACACCTTCAACCTCAAGGCCCACGTGACGGCGCAGTGGGGGCCGCTGGTCAGCCTGGTGCCGCAAAGCAGCATGAAAAACTCGCGCATGCACTGCGGCGCGCCCATCGTCATGATGGCCGTGGGCGACGCGCGTGGCATCCGCACCGCGCAGTTCACCCTGGATTCGCAGACCCTGGCCCTCAAGCCCGGCACCTTCCACCCCACCTACAGCCGGGGCCTGCATGCGGCACTGCCAGAATCGGTGCGCGGCAAGGCCGACGGACTGACCGCCACGCTAGACCTGGAACTGGTGGGCACCGAACGCCTGGCCTTTGTGCCGCTGGGTGGCAACACCGAGGTGCAGATGACCAGCAGCTGGCCCCACCCATCGTTCGGTGGCCGCTTTCTGCCGTCTGAGCGCGAGGTCAAGAAGACCGGTTTCGCGGCCCAGTGGCGCCTGTCGTCGCTGGCCACCACGGCGCAGGCCGACATTGCCAACGGCAAACGCATCTGCCTGGGCGGCACAGACGACGGCGGCCACAGCGACTATGTGCCCGGAGGCGCAACCCCCGGCGACTGCGCCGACAGCTTCAGCGTGGCTTTCATCGACCCGGTGAACCCCTATTCGCTGTCGGACCGCGCCACCAAATATGGCGTGCTGTTCATTGCCCTCACCTTCGTGGCCGTGGGCCTGTTCGAGCTGATGAAGAAGCTGCGCGTGCACCCGGTGCAGTACCTGCTGGTGGGCAGCGCGCTGTGCAGCTTCTTCCTGCTGCTGGTGAGCCTGTCGGAGCACCTGCCGTTCGGCGTCTCGTACGCCGTGGCCGCCAGCGCCTGTGTGCTGCTGCTCGCCTACTACGCCAGCCACATGCTGGGTGGGCTGGCGCGGGGCATCCCGCTCGGCGGGGGCATCGCGGTGCTGTATGGCCTGCTATATGTGCTGCTGCAGCTGGAGCAGACTGCCCTGGTGGTGGGTGCCATTGCGCTGTTCCTGGTACTGACCGCTGTGATGGTGCTGACGCGCAAGGTGAACTGGTACGGCCTGTCGCAGGGCAACACCCCGGCCCGCCGCCCGATGGCCCCACCGGAGGTGCGCCCTCCCGCCCCACCGGCTGCGCGCCCCGCCACGCCCCCTACACCGCCGGTGAGCGCTGTATGACAACGCGCACCACGCCCCTGTCCTGGGCACAGCACCTCACCGGCCCGGCCGCAGGCGCTGCCGCGCACCCGCCCACCCTGACGCTGGCCGAAGCGGAGCGCGTGCAGCGCCACCGCGACCAGCTGATGGCGGCCCTGCGGGCGCAAGACCGGGTGGCGCTGGACTGCGCCAAGCAGCAGGTCCTGGAGGCTGCGTTCTGCCCGCGCAGCGATGCCAACCCCGTGGGTGCGCAGGATTCACCCGCCGTGCGCCGGGCGCTGCGGGATCTGTCATGGCGCATGGCTGCGCTGATACTGCCCCGCACCGCAGGGCACTGAAGCCGCGTCGAAATATTGAAAGAATACGGCCCTAGAGCTTTACTGAAAAGCGCTAGCAGCTATCAAAATTAAAGCAAATTCGCTGCACTTACACCACCACGGTGCGGTTGCGGCCTTCGCGCTTGGCTGTGTAGAGCGCTGAATCCAGCGCGCGCAGGGTGATGTCGAGAGGGCGCAGGGGATCGAAGTTGGACAGTCCCATGCTCACGGTCAGCGCCAAGGGCGGCATCACCCCCGGCACCGGGTGGGTGGTCAGCGCGTCATGCACACGCTGCGCCACCGCCTGGGCCTGCTCCACCCGGGTAGCAGGCAACAGGGCCAGAAACTCCTCGCCGCCCCAGCGGCTCACCATGTCTGCCGCGCGGAACACATCGCGGCAGAGCGTGGCAAAAAGCTGCAGGGCCTGGTCGCCCACATGGTGGCCATGCACGTCGTTGACGCGCTTGAAGTGGTCGATGTCCATCATCAACAGACAGGCGGGTTCACCGTCGCGCCGCAAAAGGGCCTGCTCCTGCAAAAGGCGCGCGGTGAACGAGCGCCGGTTGGCCAGGCCGGTCAACACATCGGTATGGGCCAGCACGGCCATCTGGCGGCGCGCTTCTTCCAGCTCCACCAGCATCTGGCCCTGGCGGTCGTTGGCGCGCTTGAGCTCCAGCAGGCGGATCACCTGGCGCGCCAGCGCACACAACATGTCCTGGGCCTTTTGGGACAGATGGCGCGGCCGGTGGTCCAGCACGCAGAGCGTGCCCAGGGCATAACCATCGGGCGTGACCAGCGGCGCCCCGGCATAGAAGCGGAGCGGATTTTCTTGGGTCACGATGCTGAAGTGCGCAAAACGCGCATCCTTCGCCAGGTCGGGCACGATGAACACGCCGGGCTGCCGCACGGCGTAGCGGCACACGGACTGGTCCAGCGGGATTTCTTGCACCGCAACCCCCAACGATGCCTTGGACCACTGGCGGTGGCTGTCGAGCAGGTTGATCAGGGCGACTGGGGCTTCACACACATGGGCCGCAATCCCTGCCAGGTCGTCGTAGGCGGGCTCCATCGGCGTGTCGAGAATGCCATAGCGCTGCAGGGCTTGGAGACTTGCGGCCTCGTCGTACAGAGCCACTGGGGAAGAGGTTTCGGCCATGAAACACAGCGGTCATGCCGCCCACTTGCCTAGAGACTTGGCAGCATGCCACACCGGCGCGGCCTGCGCACGGGGGTAAGAGCCTGTTGACGCTCTCAGGCCATTGCCGCTGGCTCGGTGGCGGCAACACCGGCCGAGGTGTCGGAGCAGGTCGATCCACCACAACCCTGGATCAGTTCGCCCGGCAACGCGTGCGGCGCGTGCACCACGCCCGAGACCGGGTCAAAGCCCACACGGCGCAAGTGCAGGGCCAGCGCAGCGTCCATGCTCTGGGCGTGCTGCGGAAACCACAGCGCCAGTTCGCTGGCCATCACACGCAGCACTTGCAGGTCGCCTTGCTGGGCCCTCACCACCCCTTCGCGCATGACCTGCAGCACCACCCGGTGCTGCATGCTGTGGCAGTTGCCCGAGGCAAAACGGGTGGACGCCATCCAGGCGTCCTCCTGCGCAAAATGGTGATCGGTGTGCTCCACGAGCGCATGCCAGGTCGAGAGCAGCTGCGCATCGTCGGCCCGGTCCACGGCGGCCAGCAGGTCCACGAATTCGCGGTGGGTGTCGTCCATCAGGGGCAGGTCCAGGGCCAGCGCGTCCGACCATTCGAGTTGTGCCATGGGAATCCCTTTGCAGCGAGACAAAAACAGGGCTCGAGCTTAGGCCGCCAGCCACCAGGGCGTGTTGATGCAGGTCAGTTCGGCATCAACCGCTCAGTACCATCCGGACCCCACAACAAAAAATGCCCCGCACGGGGCGGGGCATTGTGAAGACTGCCAGCGGCTGGGAGTACCGGCCACTGAGAGGTCCCCAGCGGATCAGCTCTTGCCGTACATGCGCTTCATGTCGTCCACACACTTGGACTTGGCATCACCCGACAGCGCATCGCAGCGCTCCTTGGCGGCCTTGTAGTTGGCGTCGTTCTTTTCTGCGTTGGCATCCTTGCGGGCCTCTGCCACGGCGGCGCCCTTTTCGGCGGCGTTGTCAGCAGGCTTGGCCTGCGCTGCGGCAACCTTGGCATCTTCCTTGGCCTTCACCTGGGCAGCCTTGGCATCCTTTTCACAGACATCCTTTTCATTGCCCTTCAGGTCATCGCATTTTTCCTTGGCGACAGAGTAGGCAGCGTCAGCGCGGGCTTCTGCAACCTTCTGGGTGGCCTTGGGGCTCGGCTTGTACTGGGCTTCCAGTTCTGCCTTGGCCACATCTTCCTTGCCCTTGGCTTCCTTCACACAGACGTCCTTGGCGTTGGCCTTCAGGGCATCACACTTTTGTTTGTCGGCCTTGTAGTCGGCCGAGATGCGCTCCTTGGCGGCCTTGTGCTCGGGTTCGGTCATGGCGAAGGCAGAGGTTGCCAGCAGGCCGGCAGCCACGGATGCGATCAGAGTACGTGCGAATTTCATGGGTTTCTCCTCGGGATTGGGTGATTCAGGGGTGTCCAGCTGTCTGCACCAGGGTGCGGGAGCCGTCGTTTCCCGTGTTGCTGCAGGGCAGGGGCCGGGCCCCTGCGCCGGGCAACCGGTCAGTCGTTGAAGCGGAAGTCCGGGTGGCGTTCTTGCCATTCCTTGAGCTGCTTTTCGGCTGCGTCGCGGGCAATGCCCTGGCGCTCCTGCAGCTTGCCCAGGAACTGTTCACGCTTGCCATCAATGACGTCAAAGTCATCGTTCGTGAGCTTGCCCCACTGTTCAATCATCTTGCCTTTGAACTGCTTCCAGTTGCCCTTGAGGGTGTCTTCGTTCATGGTCTTCTTCCTTGCGGTTGTTTCGCTGCGGCCATGCCACCGATATGGCGGTAAACGGTGCCGGTCAGCGATGAGCCCACTGTAGAAACCCCGCGCCGCGCCACACGTAGGCAGTCAGAGGCAGAGAACGTCGGCCTGTGGACTACACCGATGCCAGACAAGCCGCTCGGGATCGCCGCTCAGAAAACCGTGGGTGAATACGCCATAGTCGAAACCGACCTCATTGGGTAAAAAGTTGCATTTGGTGACTTTTGTAGTCATTCATAACGATTTAGCCCGAGTGGCTCCCAGTTGCAAATCCATACACTTGATTCACCGGCCTTGGCACCCAGGGCAGAGCTACCCACGCAAACGGCCCGTGCACGCGATGCGTTGGAAGGCTCTACGCAGGGTGTTGCTCGCGTGACAAACAACTAGCAGAACCACCATGACACTGTTGAAAGAGGAGCCTTGCGCAGCAGCGCCTGCCGAGGTTGCAGAGGGAATCGACACCACAAAGCCGGCTCCGCGCCCGGCCCCGTTGCCCAAGGAGGCCACGCTCGCCGCCCTGATGGCCAGCGTGGCGTTGGCGGCCTGTGGTGGTGGTGATGCGGCTGATGAAACCGTGAGCCCGCCCACGACGCCAACACCGGGCTCCGCGCCCCCCCCTGGACCGGCACCTGCGCCTGGCCCGGCCCCCGCACCAGGTCCCGCCACGCCGCCCGCCCCAGGGCCTGCACCAGCACCCGGCCCCACACCCGCTCCAGGGCCTGCGACGCCGCCGCCCCCACCGCCAGCCCCGGGAGCTGGAAGCTACTCCTACACACGGGCCGACACCGACCAGGAAGCGGCGCGGTTTCTCCTGCAAGCGCAGTTCTCGGCATCCACCGGCGAAATCGCCACCCTGCGCGCCAGCACCTACGACAGCTGGATCAACAACCAGTTCAGCCTGCCCGTCGGCACCAAAGGGTGGGACTGGCTGAACCAGCGCGGGTACAACACGGTGGACAACGCCACGTCGTACTACGACAACACCTACCCGGGCGACTACATGATCTGGCAACAGCTCATGACATCCAGCGACGGCTTGCGCAAACGCGTGGCACTCGCGCTGTCCGAGATCTGCGTGGTATCGCTCTCGGGCCTGGACTTCAGCTGGCGCAGCCATGCCATCGCCCACTACTGGGACCAGCTGGTTGCCAATGCCTTCGGCAACTTCCGCAAGCTGCTGGAGGACGTGACCCTCAACCCCGCGATGGGCTACTACCTCAACACGCGCGGCAACCAGAAGGAAAACCCCTCCACCGGCCGCCAGCCCGATGAGAACTATGCCCGTGAGATCCTGCAGCTGATGTCCATCGGGCTCGTGGAGCTGAACCAGGATGGCACAGCCAAGCGCAATGGCTCGGGCCAGGTGGTCGATAGCTATACCCAGAGCGACATCACCAACCTGGCACGCGTGTTCACGGGCTACGACTACGACCAGTCGCAAAATGCCCCGACCACTGTGCCTGGCACCACGCGCACCGTGCCCAGCACCCATTTCACGCGGCTGCCCATGGCACTCAACGAGTCGCGGCACTCCACGTTGGCCGCCACCTTCCTGGGCACCACGGTTGCCGCTGGCACACCCGGTGCGGCGGCGCTCAAAACGGCGCTGGACACCATCTTCAACCACCCCAACGTGGGGCCATTCATCGGCAAGCAGCTGATCCAGCGCCTGGTCACCAGCAACCCGTCACCCGGCTACATCAGCCGTGTGGCCGCCGCATTCAACAACAACGGCCTCGGCGTGCGGGGCGACCTGCGGGCCGTGGTCAAGGCTGTGTTGCTCGACGACGAAGCCCGTGCGCCCGCCGGGCTCACGGACCCCATGTTCGGCCGCCTGCGCGAGCCCATGCTGCGCTTTGTGCAGTGGGGCCGCACCTTTGGCATCGCGTCGCAATACGGCAGCTGGAAGATCGGCGACCTCAGCTCGGCCGGCTCGCGCCTGGCGCAGAGCCCGCTGCGCTCGCCATCGGTGTTCAACTTCTTCCGGCCGGGCTATGTGCCGCCTTCGACGGCATTGGCCACGGCCGGTGCCGTGGCGCCCGAGTTCCAGCTGGTCAACGAGAGCAGCGTGGGCGGTTACCTCAACTACATGCAGGGCGTGATCCGCAACGGTATCTTCGTGAACGCGCCAGACCTGCCCAACAACGGCAGCAACGGCAACAACGGCTTCGACATCAAGGCGGCCTATACCAACGAACTGGCCATCGTGGCCGATGCCGATGCGCTCGTGGACCGGATCAACCTGCTCATGACGGCTGGCCAGCTGTCTGCAGCCACCGTCAAGCTCATCGCAGACGCCCTCAAGACGACCCCCGTCACGGCGGCAAGCACGGACAACGCCAAACGTGACCGCGTGGCGGCCGCGATTTTCCTCGTCATGGCCTCGGCCGAATACCTGATCCAGAAATAAGGCGCGCCGCCATGCATCTCCTCCAACCCGACCTCCATTCCCGCCGCGCCTTCCTGCGCCGCTCGGCCCAGCTGGGCATGGCAGGCACCGCCCTGCCTTTTGCGCTCAATCTCGCCGCCGTGGGCGAAGCCGCAGCTTTCACGGCCACCGACTACAAGGCGCTGGTCTGCGTCTTCCTGTACGGCGGCAACGACTACGCCAACACCGTCATTACCTATGACGACGACAGCTACAACAAATACAGCGCCGCGCGCGGAGGCGGTGCCGGGCAGACGGCGGGGGGCATTGCCCTGGCCAAGTCCGCCCTGACCCCCACCCTGCTCGCGCCCACCACGCCACTGGCCGGTGGGCGCCAGTACGCGCTGCACCCTGCCATGACCGGGCTGACCAACCTGTTCAACACCGGCAAGGCAGCCGTGCAGCTGAACGTGGGCCCCCTGGTGGTTCCACTCACGCGTGCGCAGTACAGCGGCAGCAACCGTGCGCTGTACCCGCTGCCCCCCAAGCTGTTCTCGCACAACGACCAGCAATCGGTCTGGCAGTCGTCCTCGCCCGAAGGCTCCACCGTGGGCTGGGGCGGCAACATCGGCGACCTGGCGCTGTCCTCCAACGGCAGTTCGCTGTTCACCTGCATCTCCGTCACGGGCAATGCGGTGTTCCTCTCGGGCGACTCCGCGCTGCAGTACCAGGTCAGCACCAACGGTGCGATCCCGATCAACGGCGTCAAAAGCAATGTCTACGGCTCCACGGCCGTGCGCGCAGCGCTGACCTCGCTGATCCAGCAAACCAGCGGCCAGACGCTGGAGAACGAATACAACCGCGTCACCGCGCGGGCTGTGGGCGCCGAGGCTTCCATCACCTCCGGGCTGGCCGGTGTCACGCTGGCCACGGCCTTCCCCACCAGCAATTCGCTGGCCGACCAGCTGAAGATGGTCGCCCGCCTCATTGGTGCACGCACCGCATTGGGCAGCAAACGGCAGGTGTTCATGGTGTCGCTGGGCGGGTTCGACCTGCATGACAACCTGATCTCGCAGCAGCCCACGCTCATGCAGCGCGTGAGCGAAGCCATGACCGCGTTCTACAACGCCACGGTCGAACTGGGCGTGGCCGACAAGGTGACGGCGTTCACAGCCTCGGACTTCGGCCGCACGCTCAGCTCCAACGGCGACGGCTCGGACCACGGCTGGGGCAGCCACCATCTCATGGTGGGTGGCGCGGTCAAGGGCAAGGCCTTCTATGGCAAGGCGCCGCCGGTCAGCATCACCAACACTGCCGATGCCAACGACCAGTGGCATGTGGGCCAGGGCCGCCTGCTGCCCAGCACCTCGGTGGACCAGTACGCGGCCACTCTGGCCAGCTGGTTTGGCGTGAGCAACAGCGAACTGGCGGGCGTGCTGCCCAATCTGAGCCACTTTGGCGGGGCCGACTACCCGACCAACCTGGGTTTCATGGCGTGATGTGAGCCCCCCCGGAGCGGCTGCGCCGCTTCCCCCCGCTCTCGTAGCGCTGCGCGCTGCGGGCGGGGGGACGCAGCCCTCGCTGCGGGGCGGCCCTTGCTTGGCTGCCCTTGTCCGGGAGGGCGCCCGTTTCACAGGCTGCCCGGAAGCTGCGAGCCCCAATAATGGGGGCATGACCACTTCTTCTGCTCCCTCGCCCCGCCCCCGTGTTGTCATCATCGGCTGCGGCTTTGGCGGCCTCGAAGCCGCCCGTGCGCTGCGCGGTGCCGCGCTGGATGTGACGCTCATCGACAAGACCAACCACCACCTCTTCCAGCCCCTGCTTTACCAGGTGGCCACGGCCGGGCTGTCGGCGCCGGCCATCGCTGCGCCCATCAGGCACCTGTTTCGGCAGCAGCCCAACGTCACGACTTTGCTCGGCGAAGTCACGCACATCGACGTGGCAGCGCGCACCGTGCATTTGAAGGACGGGCCCCACCCGTCTGCCCCCTTGCCCTACGACCACCTCATCGTTGCTGCAGGCGCCACCCACAGCTACTTCGGCCGCGACGACTGGGCACCCCATGCCCCGGGCCTCAAGACGCTGGACGATGCCTTCGAGATCCGCCGCCGCATCCTGCTGGCCTTCGAGGCGGCAGAAAAGGAAGCGGACCCCACCCGCCGCGCCGACTGGCTCAACTTTGTGGTCGTGGGCGCAGGCCCCACGGGCGTGGAGATGGCGGGCACGCTGGCCGAGATCGCACGCCACACACTGCCCGGTGAGTTCCGGCACATCGACCCGGCCAGCGCAAAAATCATCCTGCTCGAAGGCGGCCCCCGCGTGCTCCAGTCCATGCCCGAGGCACTGAGCCAGCGCGCCAAGGAGCAGCTCGAAAAGCTGGGCGTGGAAGTGCGCCTGAACGCCCGCGTCACCGCCATCGACAGCGACGGGTTGATGGTCGAATCGCCATCCAACGCTCAACCAACAAGCGCAATTAGCTATCAAATTAAGAGCAAATGTATTGTCTGGGCGGCGGGTGTGGCGGCCTCGGCGCTGGGGCGCCAGCTGGCCGGGGCCACAGGTTGCGACACCGACCGGGCGGGCCGCGTGGTGGTAGCGCCGGATCTCAGCCTGCCCGGCCACCCCGAGATCAGCGTCATCGGCGACCTGGCTGCTGCCAAGAGCCACGCGCCCGGCCAGGAGCCCACCCCCGTTCCCGGTGTATCACCCGGCGCCAAGCAGATGGGGCGCGCCACGGCCGCCAACATCCTGCGCCGCCTGGCCGGCCAGGCCACGCATCCGTTTCGCTACCGCGACTACGGCAACCTGGCCACCATCGGCCGCAACTCCGCCGTGGTGGACCTCACCTCGCCCGCTGGGCCGGTGCGCTTTTCAGGCTACTTTGCGTGGCTGTTCTGGCTGTTCGCGCACGTCTACTTCCTGATCGGCTTTCGCAACCGCCTGGTCGTGCTGCTGGACTGGGCCTGGGCGTACTGGAGCTTTGCGCGCTATGCGCGGGTTGTAACGGGGATTGAGGGAAGCGCTAAATCCAACGGCGCAAAACAGGCAGAAACCGCCGCGCCGACACGTTCATAACCGGTGGGCGCCGCTGATCGCCACAAGGCGAGGCCTCGACAGACGACAGGCACCCACCGGGCTACACCCACCGCAGCGTCAGTCTACCGCCCCACCTGCTCCACCCACTCCGCCACTTCCTGCGCCACCTGAGTCGATGCATCGGCCAATGCAGCCACGCCGCCTGCTGCATCCGCACTGCGCGCCGGGGTGCGCACGGTGAACACGCGCTGGCCGCGCAGCGCTTCACCGCCCGGGGTCAGATCCACCACCGTGGCACGCAGTCGCACCACTCCCGCGCTGTCCGAGGCGCTGGCAAACAGGTGGCTGAACTCTTCCAGCTCCACGCGCAGCACGGCTGGCAAGCGGCCGCCCTGAGCGGCGTCGCGCGCCTGGGCCGCGCCGTCGTCGGCCTTGAGGATGGCGCGGCGCTGGCCGAGCTGCTCGCGCAGGCGCTGCTGCAGCAACTGGGCGGGTGGCTGGCTCCAGCGGGCCTGGCTGTAGGGGCGCAGCTGCTGGGCGTCGGCGTAGGCAAGGCGGTAGAGCACGGCGTTGCTGCCCTCGGGCAGGCCCGGGGCCTCTACATCGGCCAGCGCCAACGGGGGCAGGGGGGCGCGGCGATCGCTGGGGGCCGTGGCGACCGGACCGGGGCCAAAGTCGTAGAGCACGGGGCGCGAGGGCGGGCTGGGCAGCGCCGAGCAGCCGGCGATACCCAGCAGTCCCACTGCAAAAACTGAAACAAATAGACCTCTAGCGCTTGATGGTAAATCGCTAGCAGCTATGTTTTTAATAGTGTTTTTCATCAACGCTTCTCCTCAGGGCGCGAAACCAGGTTCGCCCGGGCCGGGCGGAATGCGGCCCGAGCCGTAGATGAACAGCTGGGGGTTGTCCGCCACGCCACCCGCCGTGCGGCTGAGCGTGCGTGCCGCGCGCGAGGTGTCGTCGGCCGCGCGGTTCAGGCGCGGCAGCGTGGCGGTGCTGAACTGGTCGGCCGCGCGGGCGAGGGACTGCGTGCCGATGGTGATCTGGTCGATGGGGCCGCCCTCGGCCCCCAGGCGCTGCGTGGTCTTGCTGACGTCGGCCGCCAGCACCGACACGCTGGCGCCGGCCTGCTGCAGGGACTGCAGGGTCTTGCGCGCATCGCTGGCCAGCGGGGGCAGCGCGGCCAGGGCCGGGTCCAGGCGCTGGGCCACGGTGGCATCGAGCCGCTGGGTCAGCGTGTTCACGCTGCCTGCGGCCTGGGCAATGTTGCCCAGGGCTTCGGTGAGTTTTTGCTGGTTGGTGTCGCCCAGCAGTTGGTTGATGCGCCGCGTGGCTTCTTCCACCTGGGTGAGGATGGCGGGGGCCTGCTCCGCGAGTTTGCCAAACGGCGACGGCTTGATGGGCAGGCGCGGCAGGCCGCTGGGGCCCGGGGGCAGCTCGGGGTAAGGTTGGTCGGCATCGTCCAGCAGAACGTGGGCCAGGCCCGTCACGCCCTGGTAGCCCAGCACGGCGAAGGTGGTGGGGCTGATGGGGGCCTGCTCGTTGACGGCAATGCGGATGAGCACGTTGCCCGTCACCTGCGGGTCGAAGCCGATGCGCGTGACCTTGCCCACGGCCACACCCTTGTAGCGCACGGCGGCCTGGGGCTGCAGGCCGCTCACGCCGTCCTTGGTGGACAGCTCGTACTGCTCGTAGTTGGCGCTGTCGCGCGTGAGCCAGATGGCCAGGCCCGCCAGCATGGCGGCCACCACCAGCACGAAGATGCCTGCGGCGAGGGCGTGGGATTTGTTTTCCATCAGCTGGGTTCCTTGTCGGGCGTGGGCACGGCGGCGGCAGTCTGTGCTGCCAGGGCGTGCTCCACGGATTGCACCGGGGCCATGGCGCGCTGGCCACGTTCACCCAGGAAGAAATGTTCGATGAACGGGTGCTTGAAATGCGCCACCTCGTGCGGCGGACCGGTGACGATGACCTTCTTATCAGCCAGCACGGCCACGCGGGTGCTCAGCGCAAACAGCGTATCAAGGTCGTGCGTGACCATGACCACCGTGAGCCCCAGCGCGGCCCGCAGCTCGCGCAGCAGCGCACAGAAGTCGTCGGAGCTGCTGGGGTCCAGCCCCGCCGTGGGTTCGTCGAGCAGCAGAAGCGGCGGGTCCATGATGAGCGCACGCGCCAGCGCCACGCGCTTGACCATGCCACCCGACAGATCCGCCGGCATGCGCGTGGCGTGCTCGGGCTGAAGGCCCACCATCTGCAGCTTGACCAGCGCGGCGTCGCGCACCAGGTCGTCGGGCAGCGTGCCCTGCTCGCGCAGCGCAAAGGCCACGTTGTCGAGCACATTGAAGGCCGAGAACAGCGCGCCGTGCTGGAACAGCATGCCCACGCGGCTGGCCGCGCCCTCGCGCCCCATCTCGGACGCCGGGCGCCCCAGCACCGTGACCTGCCCCCGCGCAGGCCGGGCCAGGCCCAGGATCTGGCGCAGCAGCACCGTCTTGCCCGTGCCCGAGCCCCCCACCAGCGACAGCATCTCGCCGCGCTGCACGGTGAAGTTCAGGTCCTGGTGCACGGTGAAGGTTTCATCGCCCTTGCCAAACTGCGTCCACAGGCCCTGAACGTCCACGATGGGCGGCTCGCCGGGCGCCACGGCGATGTGCTCGGGCAATGATGCGCGTGCGTGGCTGCTCATATGCCTATGTTTTTAAATGCCACAGCGAACAACGCATCCACGATGATCACCATGGTGATGGACGTGACCACCGAAGCGGTGGTGCCCTCGCCCAGGCTCTGGGTGTTGGGCTTCACGCGCAGGCCCCAGTGGCAGCCGATGAGCGCGATGAACGCGCCAAACACCACCGACTTGGCCATGGCCAGGCCCAGGTTGCCGATCTTGACGGCGGCGGGCAGGGCCTGCACGAAGTAGCCGGGCGAGATGTCCATGGCCACGTCGGCCGCCAGCATCCCACCCGCCAGCGCTGCCAGCGTGGTCCACACGCTGATGAGCGGCATGGCCAGTGCCAGCGCAATGGTGCGCGGCATCACCAGCCGAAAGCCGTGGGGAATGCCCATGACGCGCATGGCATCGAGTTCCTCGGTCACGCGCATCACGCCGATCTGCGCCGTGATCGACGAGCCGGAGCGCCCCGCCACCAGGATGGCGGCCAGCATCGGCCCCAGCTCGCGGATGAGCGAGATACCCAGGATGTTGACGATGAACGATTCGGCGCCAAACTGCCGCAGCTGCAGGCTCATCAGGTAGGCCAGCACCACGCCGATGAGAAAGCCCACCAGCGCCGTGATGGGCAGGGCCGTGGCCCCCATGCGGTACAGGTGGCCCGATACGTCGCGCCACGGCCCCTTGCGCGGCGCGCGCGCCAGGCGGCCCAGGTCCAGCACCAGCCGGCCCACCATTTCGAGCATGTGGCGGGCATGGTCCACGCCGTGCAGCACCAGCACCCCCAGATGGTCCACCTGCTCACCCAGCCGCCAGGGCTCGGGCGGCGGAGCGGTGCAGGTGAACTGCGCCACGCGCGCCAGCATGTCGCGCTGGGCGTCGGTGCAAGCCAGGCGCTCGGGCCAGGCATGCTGCCAGTGGTTCCACAGCAACTGTGCGCCCACGTGGTCCAGCCACTGCAGCTGCATCAGGTCCCAGCCCAGCGTGGGCGCGGCCGGGTGGCTGCGTAGCTGACCCGACACGGCCTGCCACTGCGTCCCGGTTCCCAGCTCCGCCGCGCCCCAGCGCCCGTGCAGCTGCGCACAAGGCCCCTGGGGCGTGTCGGCGCGAACAATGCGAGGAGCGGGGTCGGTCATGAACTGGGCAGCGCGGGCTGCCAAGAATGAAAGGGAGCGTGCATGGTAGCGGAGCCGGACGCAGGCGGCACGTAGGATTGATGCCCGCCAGGACCGTGCGCCAAGCACAGGCGGGCCAGGAATGCGTGAAATTAATATCAAACAGGCCGCCAGCGCTTTACCACCAAACACTGATAGCTATATATTTAATAGCAATAGGCACTGACCCTCTCGACACACCCGGCGCCGTCCGCACAATGGCCCTCCGTCTCCTTCCACACATTGCCACCGCCCCTGCCCATGAGCGACCACACCACGTTTGACACCATCATCATCGGCGGCGGCACCGCCGGCGCCCTGCTGAGCAACCGCCTGAGCGCCGACGGCCGCCACCGCGTGCTCCTCATCGAGGCCGGCCGCAAGGACGACTACCACTGGATCCACATCCCCGTGGGCTACCTGTACTGCATCGGCAACCCGCGCACCGACTGGCTCTACAACACCGAACCCGATGCGGGCCTGAACGGCCGCACCCTGCGCTACCCGCGCGGCAAGACGCTGGGCGGCTGCAGCAGCATCAACGGCATGATCTACATGCGCGGCCAGGCGCGCGACTACGACCAGTGGGCCGAACTGACGGGCGACGCCAGCTGGCGCTGGGACAACGCCCTGCCCTACTTCCGCCGCCACGAGGACCACTGGCGCCTGGACCAGCCCGGCGGCGTGAATGAAAACTTCAAGCGCCTGCATGGCAACAAGGCCACCGGCAGCACCGGCGAGTGGCGCGTGGAGAAGCAGCGCCTGCGATGGGATGTGCTCGACGCCTTTGCCCAGGCCGCGCAGCAGGCGGGCATCCCGGCCACCGACGACTTCAACGGCGGCAGCAACGAAGGCGTGGGCTACTTTGAGGTCAACCAGAAAAGCGGCTGGCGCTGGAACACCGCCAAGGCATTCCTGCGGCCCACCTGCTACGGCCGCCCCAACTTCGAGATGTGGACCAGCGCGCAGGCCGCCAAGCTCATCGTCGAGACGCAGCCCGACGGCAGCAAGCGCTGCACTGGCGTGCAGGTGTGGGACGGCCAGGAGATGGTCACGGCCCGCGCAACGGGCGAGGTCATCCTGAGCGCAGGCGCGGTCAACTCACCGCAATTGCTGCAGCTGTCGGGCATCGGCCCGGGCGCGCTGCTGCGCCAGCACGGCATCGACGTGGTGCACGACCTGCCCGGCGTGGGCGCCAATTTGCAGGACCATCTGCAGATCCGCGCGGTGTTCAAGGTCAACGGCGTGGCCACGCTCAACACCATGGCCAGCTCGCTCTGGGGCAAGGCCAAGATCGGGCTCGAATACGCGACCAAACGCAGTGGCCCCATGAGCATGGCGCCCTCGCAGCTGGGGGCCTTCACGCGCAGCAGCGCCGACCAGCCCTACCCGAACATCGAGTACCACGTGCAGCCGCTGTCGCTCGACGCTTTTGGCGAGCCGCTGCACAGCTTTCCGGCCTTCACGGCCAGCGTGTGCAACCTCAACCCCACAAGCCGGGGCACGGTGAACATCAAGAACGCCGACTTCAAGGCCGCACCGGCCATCGCCCCCAACTACCTCAGCACCACCGAAGACCGCCAGGTGGCCGCCGACAGCCTGCGTGTCACGCGCCGCATCGTGGCCCAGCCCGCGCTGGCCAGGTACCAGCCCGAGGAGTGGAAACCCGGCGTGCAGTTTGAAAGCGACGAGGACCTGGCGCGCCTGGCCGGTGACATTGCCACCACGATCTTCCACCCAGTGGGCACGACGAAGATGGGGCGGGATGACGACCCGATGGCGGTGCTGGACTCCCAACTGCGCGTGCGCGGCATTGCAGGCCTGCGCGTGGTGGATGCGGGGGCCATGCCCACCATCACCAGCGGCAACACCAACTCGCCCACACTGATGCTGGCCGAGAAGGCGGCGGAGTGGATCATCCAGGCGCGGCGCGCGGCATGAGCGCGGATACCATCGCGCCCATGTACTCCTCCACCTTCATCTTTGCCACCAAACAATTCGACGACGCCTTCCACCGCCTGGACGAGGCGATTGCCACCGCCGCCCGCTCCATCGACGGCTACCTGGGCGAGGAATCGTGGGAGGACACGGGCAAGGGCCTCGTGTCCAACGTCTACTATTGGCAGTCGCTCGAAGCGCTGCAGGCATTGATGCAGCACCCCGCCCACCTGAAGGCCAAGGCGGCGCAAGCGCAGTGGCTCAACGGCTACCAGGTCGTGATTGCGCAGGTGCTGCGCACCTATGGCGATGACAAGCTGGCCGGGCTGCTGCCCACGGCGGGCCTGTTCGTGCAAGGCACGGCAGCGCACTGACACCGCCCGCGCAACGGCCACCCGGCCGCAGCGTGGTCAGCGAATCCCTCCCACATAACGGGGAACCTCCGGCGCAGGCTCTGGCGGCGGCGGCGCCATGCGCTGGCGCACCGCCTGCGTGGCCACATCCAGCAAGGGTCGGCGCGGCGCAGCAGGTGGGGCGGCATGGATGGCGAGATCGAGACGGTCGGCCCACTCGACCAGCTCCGGAACGTTGTCCTCCTGGGCACGTTGGCGTGCGAACCGCACGATCTCCAGCGCATATTCAACGTTGGAAGCCATCCATTCAGTGTCGGTCACGCGCCCCGTCTTGCGGCGCAGCAGCACATGCAAATGGGCGGCAATGGCAAGCTTGTCGGAATCGGGCATGGTCGGCTCCTTATGGCATTTCAGTCATCCATGGCGCTGCGCACCACCAACTGGCCATGACAGGGGCGCAGCCCAGGCCAGTGCCACCGTGGAACTGGCTTTGCCAGGCCACGGGTGGCGTCCCCCTCGGGGGAAGACGCGAAGCGGCTCAGGGGGGCTTCCATCTACCCCAGGCGCTCACGGTGCTGGGCAATGTCGAGCCCGGTCTGCTCGCTTTGCTCATCCACCCGCAGGCCCACAGCCAGGTTGGTGATCCACAACAGCACGGCGGTTGCGACGAGGCTGTAGGCCATCACAGCGCCCACGCCAATGGCCTGGGTGAGCAAGCTGCCTGGCACCCCCCCCACGGTGCGGCTGGCCAGCATGCCGGTGAGCAGCGAGCCCACGATGCCGCCGATGCCATGCACCCCAAACACGTCCAGGGAATCGTCGGCGCGCAGCAGGCGCTTGAGCCCCGTGGCGCCCCAGTAGCAGGCCAAACCCGCCACCACGCCAATCACCACTGCCGAGCGCAGCGTGACAAAACCCGCAGCAGGCGTGATGGCCACCAGCCCCGCCACCAGGCCAGAGCAAAGTCCCAGCAGGGATGGCCGCCCGCGCACCACCCACTCGCCCAGCATCCACGACAAGGCACCCGCCGCTGCGGCCAGGTGCGTCACCGCCATCGCCAGCCCCGCACGGCCGTCGGCGGCCACGGCAGAGCCTGCGTTGAAGCCGAACCAGCCCACCCACAACAAACCCGCGCCCGCCATGGTCAGCCCCAGGTTGTAGGGCTCGAACGCCTCGCGCCCATAGCCCGTGCGCCGCCCCAGGAACCACGCGCACACCAGCCCGGCCACACCCGCATTCACGTGCACCACCGAGCCTCCGGCAAAGTCCAGCGCACCCATCTGGGCCAGCCAGCCCCCTGGCTCCCACACCCAGTGCGCCACAGGGGCGTAGACCAGCAGGGTCCAAAGGCTGATGAAGATCAGCATGGCGGAAAACCGCATGCGCTCGACAAATGCCCCCACCAGCAGCGCGGCAGTGATGATGGCAAACGTGAGCTGGAACATGGCGTACACCGACTCGGGGATGTGCGGCGCCACATGGCTTACGGCCAGCTTGCCGCCAGCGAGCTGAAAGTCCAGGCCCGCAAAGCCGATGCGGTCCCATCCCCCCAGCCAGGGGCTGCCCGGGGTGAAGGCCAGCGAGTAACCCGCCCCAAACCACAGCAGGCTGACCAGCGCGGCAATGGCCACCACGCTGGCCATGGTGTTGAGCACGTTCTTCTTGCGCACCATGCCTGCGTAGAACAGGGCAATGCCCGGCAGCGTCATCAGCAGCACCAGCGCTGTGGAGGTCATCATCCACGCGGTATCTGCCGCGCTGATCGTGGTCTGCGCCACCAGCCCAGGACGTGTGAGGGACAAGGAAGGCACCGCTCCCGCCGCCACCTCTGGCGCCGTCTGCGCCAGCGCACTCGCGCACAGGCCCAGACACAGCGACCCTACCCCAACGAACCGGTGGTTGACTCCCCGCATGGCGGCTCCCTTTCGCAAATTGTTACAAGCGCGATTGCACGAGCCGTGCCAACCCCAACACCCCGATTCCGCCCCTGGAAACCCGATCACTGCCCCACAACGGGGGCGGGAAACCCCCAATGCACCAGCGGAGTGCAGTCGCTACAGTTGCGGCACTCGAAAGCGCGCTTCGGTGTGCCAAGCGAGGGGCCCGAGGAGACACTCTTTCTACCAATAAACAAATTTCAAGCACCCAACGAGGTGCGTTTTTTTCCAGGCGCTGGCGATCCCAGCGCCTTTTTCTTGCCTGTTCTACGCTGGCCTCCCTTTCGCCAGTGCCCCGAGGAGTCCTGAATCCATAGCAGGCAAGCTGCGAAAATCCTGCGATGGAATGGATTTTTATTACCTTTGCCTCGCTGCTCGCAGGCTTCGTGGATGCCATCGTGGGGGGTGGCGGGCTGGTGATGGTGCCGGCCCTGTTTGCGGCTTTCCCCGGGGCGCCCCCTGCCACGCTGCTGGGCACCAACAAGGCGGCCTCGGTGTGGGGCACGGCCATGGCCACCTGGCAGTACAGCCGCAAGGTGCAGGTTCGCTGGTCGGCCATGCTGCCCGCGGCAGCGGCCGGTTTTGCGGGGTCGTTTGCAGGCGCCTGGGCCGTGACCGTGATGTCGGCCGACTTCCTGCGCAAGCTGCTGCCCCTGGTGCTGCTGGGGGTGCTGGTCTACACGCTGGCCAAGAAAGAGTTGGGGCGGCACCACACACCCCGCTTTGCGGGCAGGGCCGAAGTGCTGGCGGCCTGCCTGATCGGCGTGGTCATCGGCTTTTATGACGGCTTCTTCGGCCCGGGCACCGGCAGTTTTTTCGTTTTTCTGTTTGTGCGGCTGCTGGGCTATGACTTCCTGAACGCCTCGGCCTCGGCCAAGCTGCTCAATTGCGCCACCAACATCGCCGCCATCGCGCTGTTTGCCGCCAAGGGCCATGTGTGGTGGCACTTTGCGGTGACGCTGGCCATCGCCAATGTGGTGGGCAGCCTGCTGGGCACGCACCTGGCGCTCAAGCACGGCACGGGTTTTGTGCGTGGCATCTTCATCGTGGTGGTGAGCACGCTGATCCTCAAGACGGGTTACGACGCGTTCCTGCGCTAGCCGAGGCCCGAAGGGGCTCGTGCCCCCGGATGGCATCATGCTTGCTAAGCTGAGCTGGCCTACCACCAGGGCGCCCCGAGGTCATCGGGGTTGCCCTGCATGGCCCGAATGTGAACGCCCGTCCTATAATTTCTGCGCATTTCCGTTTGATGACGAGGCCCATCGCTGTTGGCGATGCCTGCATTCACCCGCTCCGGCTTGCCTACCCGCATGCCGGATTTTTTGTACCTGAACCACCCCCACAGGAACCTGCCATGAAGTTTTTCAAGTCTGCCGTTGTCACCGCCGTGGCGCTGTGCGCTGCCCTCGCCGTCCAGGCCCGCACGCTGGACGAAATCAAGAAGGACGGCAAGATCATCGTGGCCACCGAAGGCCAGTTTGCCCCGTTCAACTTCTTCGAAGGCACCAAGCTGACGGGTTTCGAGGTGGAAGTGGCAGAGCTGGTGGTCAAGAAGATGGGCCTGAAGCTCGAATGGAAGACGCTGGGCTTTGACGCGCTGCTGACCGGCCTGGGCCAAAGCCGCTGGGACGCTGTCATCGCCTCGCACGGCGTGACCGAAGAACGCTCCAAGGCTGTCACGTTTGCCAACCCCCACTACTGCTCGGGCGGCATCATCGTGGCCATGGACGCAAAAATCCGCAACGCCAAGGACCTGACCGGCAAGGTGGTGGCAGTGCAGACCGGCACCAGCTACCTGGAAAACGTGCAGAAGCTCACCGGGGTGAAGGAGGTGAAGAACTTCCCGCAGGACACCGACGCCCAGCGCGCCCTGATCTCCAAGCGCGTCGACGCCTGGGTGAGCGACAAGTTCGTGGCCAAGGAAGCCGCCGCCAAGAACGCCAAGGCCGGGTTCAAGCTCGGCGACATGCTGTTCATCGAACGCATCGCCCCCGCCATGGCCAAGGGCAACACCGGCCTGGCCGATGCCTGGAACAAGGCGTTTGCCGAAGTGCTGGCCGATGGCAGCTACGCCGCCGTCTCCAAGAAGTATTTCAACGAAGACGTGCGCTGCAACTGATATAAAAACACGCTACGGGGTGCGCTGGGCCTGGCCCGTTGCGCACCCTTTGCTGTTTTTGACGGCGTCACCATGGTCCTGCCGCCGGCCCGATTTCCAACCAAGACCTTCCGGTCGTCCGATCCATGCTTCTCGCTCTTTGGCCACAAGGCTGGTCCCGACAGCAGCGCAGCAATGCCACGCTGGTCGCTGCACTGGTGCTGATGGTTCTGGCCCTCTCGTTGCTGGGCCAGCTGCTTTCGTTCTTTCCTGACCCCATCGGCCCCAACGCCCAGGCGTTTTCCGAAGGCGCGCGCACCACGCTGTGGCTCACGCTGGTCAGTGGTGCCGTGGGCCTGGTGCTGGGCACGGCGGCGGCGCTGGCCCGCACCGCCCGCTGGACGGCCGTGCGCTGGATTGCCGGCGTGTACATCTGGGCTATTCGCGGCACGCCGCTCTTGGTGCAGATCCTGTTTGTGTACTTTGCCCTGCCCGTGCTGGTGCCGGGGCTGAACCTGCCCGACTTTGCCGCCGCCGTCGTGGCCCTGGGGCTGAACGTGGGCGCCTACAACGCCGAAGCCCTGCGTGCAGGCCTGCTGGCCGTGCCGCGCGGGCAGACCGAGGCCGCCAAGGCGCTGGGCCTGGGCCGCATGCATGTGTTCCTGGACGTGGTGTTTCCGCAGGCGTTCAAGATCTCGCTGCCGCCGCTGGTGAGCAACTTTGTGGCACTGCTCAAGGACTCGTCACTGGCCTACGCCATCGGCGTGGTGGAGCTGACCAATGTGGGCAACCGCATCCAGTCGGCCACGTTCCAGCCCATTGCCACGCTGACCACGGTGGCCATCACCTACCTGCTGCTGACCACGCTGGTCACGCAAGTCTCCAACGCCGTCGAATACCGCTTTGACGTGGAAGGGCGCAACCGATGACCGCAACGACCAACCAGCCCAAGCCCTACATCGTGGCCGAGCGGGTGTGCAAGTCGTTTGGTGCACACCAGGTGCTCAAGGACGTCTCCACCGTGTTCCACACCGGCGAGGTGACGGTGATCATCGGCGCCTCCGGCTCGGGCAAGAGCACGCTGCTGCGCGCCATCAACCGGCTGGAACCCCACGACAGCGGGCGCATCACCATCGATGGCGTGGACGTCTGCGACGACCTCGCCACCCTGCAGCGCCAGCGCTGCGAGGTGGGCATGGTGTTCCAGCAGTTCAACCTGTTCGGCCACATGAGCGTGCTGGACAACGTGACGCTGGCGCCCCGCCGCATTCGCCGCACCCCGCGCACCCAGGCCAACGACGAAGCCATGCAGCTGCTGCGCCGCGTGGGCATGCAGGACCACGCACACAAGTACCCGTGGCAGCTGTCGGGCGGGCAGCAGCAGCGGGTGGCCATTGCGCGTGCGCTGGCCATGCAACCCAAGGTGATGCTGTTTGACGAGCCCACATCGGCACTCGACCCCGAGATGGTCAAGGAAGTGCTGGACGTGATGCGAGGCCTCGCGCGTGGTGGCATGACCATGATTGTGGTCACCCACGAAATGGGCTTTGCGCGCGAGGTGGCCGACCGCGTGATGTTCTTCGATCAGGGCCGCATTGCGCACGATGCGCCGCCGCAGGAGTTCTTCAGCAACCCGGCCAATGACCGCATCCGCGCGTTCCTGGGCCAGGTCAGCCACTGAGCCGCGTCCTCACCGGACTGCACTGCAAAGCAGAGGCCGCCGGGCAACCGGCGGCCCTTTTTTCTTTTGGTTTTGGGGAATTCTTCCGATGCGTACTGAACGCTGGGGCCTGATGGCCCTGTTGGCTGTGACCGTGGTGTGGGGCACCACCTTCCCGGCGATGAAACTGCTCTCGGCGCACCTGGACGCGCTGCAGATCATCTGGCTGCGGTTCGTGATCGCGCTGCTGGTGCTGGCGCCGTTGTGGCGCGGCATGCTGCGCCACGAGCGGCGCTGGGGCTGCGCGCTGGGGTTGCTGCTGTTCCTGGCGTTCTGGCTGCAGATCGAGGGCCTCGCGCGCACCAGCAGCAACCGCAATGCGTTTGTCACCGGCCTGAACGTGCTGGTGGTGCCGCTGATCGCCATGGCCTTCCTGGGACGGCGCTATGGCTGGCGACTCTGGGGTGCCTGCGTGATGGCGCTGGCGGGCATGGCGCTGATGTTCCACGAAAACGAGCCCTGGAACCTGGGCGATACGCTGACGCTGGCCAGCACCGTGTTCTACGCGCTGTACATCCTGGCGCTGGAAGAGTGCGCACGCCGCACGGCCGCGCAGCCGCTGCGGGCCACCCGCATGGCCGCCGCGCAGGCCACGGTGATGGCGCTGGCGTCCACCGCGCTGCTGCTTGCGCAGGGCGAGGGCATGGGCTGGCTACGGTCCGTGGCCGACCTGCCTCTGGATGCGTTGCTGGCGCTGCTGTACCTGGGCCTGCTGGCCAGCGTAGTGGTGGTGACGCTGCAGGCCTGGGGCCAGCAGCGCGTGGACGCCATGCGCAGCGCCATCGTGTTCGGGCTGGAGCCGGTGTTCGCGGCCCTCACAGCCTGGGTGCTGCTCGGGGAAAGGCTGGGCTGGGCGGGGCTCGGTGGCGCCGCGCTCATCGTGGCAGCGCTGGTGTTCAGCCAGATCCAGCCTGCTGCGCGCGCAGGCCGGACGCAACGGGCCTGAGAGGCGCGGTACGCCCTCCGAGCCGTTCCGCGCGTTCCTCTCAGGGGAACGCCACCCATGGTCTGGCGGAGCCTGTTCCACAGGTGGCACGGGCACCACGGGCGCGGCCATTTCAAGCCAAGACGGACTCTAGCGCTTATCCACAAAGCGCAAACAGCTATTATTTATATAGCAAACTATGGCGCAATCAGCGGCACATCGACCGCTTTGCGGGGCTTGCCGATCGGGGCCGAGGCCAGGCCTTTTTGCACAGCCGCCATGTCTTCCTCGTTGGGATAGTCACCCAGCAGCCAGTAGTCAAACACCCGGCGCGCGATGGGGGCGGCGTGCGCAGCGCCGAAACCGGCGTTTTCCACGATGGCCGCAATCACGATGGTGGGGTTTTCGGCAGGAGCAAAGGCGGCAAACAGCGAGTGGTCACGCTGGTGTTCTTCCAGCGCCCTGGCGTTGTATTTGACGTTCTGGCCCATCGTCACCGCCTGGGCTGTGCCGGTCTTGCCGCCCGAGGTGTAGGGCGCCCCGGCAAACACGCGCGTGCCGGTGCCGCCCTTGTTCACCGCCACCATGGCGTTGCGCACGATGTCCACGTTCTTCGGCAAAAAACCCAGATCCACTCCCGGCGGCTGGCTGATCTCGGTGACGACGCCCGTGACCGCGTTTTTCACCGCCTTGGCCATGTGCGGCCGGTAGCGAATACCGCCATTGGCCAGCGTGGCCTGCGCCAGCGCCAGCTGCAGCATCGTGAAGTTGTTGTAGCCCTGGCCAATGCCCAGCGACACGGTTTCGCCGGGGAACCAGCGCTTCATCTCGGGGCGCTTGTAGGCATTGCGCTTCCACTCGGTGCTGGGCAAGGTGCCGCGCACTTCGCCATTGAGGTCGATGCCCGTGGACTGTCCAAAGCCCAGCGGCTTCATGAAGTCATGGATGGCATCGACACCCATCTCCACCGCCAGCGAATAGAAATACGTGTTGCTCGACTGCTGGATGGCGCGGTGCATGTCCACCCCGCCCAGCCCGCCCTCGTGGCTGCGGAAGGTGTGGCCGCCGAAGGTATAAAAGCCCGGGTCGTTGACCACCATGCTGGGCGAGCGCTTGCCCAGCTGCAGCGCGGCCAGCGCCATGAAAGGCTTGTAGGTGGAGCCCGGCGGGTAGGTGCCGCGCATGGCGCGGTTGAGCAGGGGCTTGTCGATGGATTCGTTGAGCGCGGTCCAGTTCTCCACGTCGATGCCTTCGACGAACAGATTGGGATCGAACGTGGGCTTGCTCACCAGCGCCAGGATCTCGCCGTTGCGCGGGTCGATGGCCACCAACGCGCCCCGGCGGTTGCCGTACATGTCTTCAATGAGCTTTTGCAGCTTGATGTCGATCGACAGCATCACACTGTCGCCGGGCGTGGCCGCGTGGCTGGAGAGCTTGCGCACCGCCCGCCCCCCGGCCGAAGTTTCCATCTGCTCGACCCCGGTGGCGCCGTGCAGGGCTGACTCGAAGCTCTGCTCGATGCCCAGCTTGCCGATGTATTCGGTGCCCCGGTAGTTGGCCTCGTCTTCGGAGTCCTGGATGCGCGCCTTCTCCGTCTGGTTGATGCGGCCGATGTAGCCGATGGCATGGCTGGCCACGTCACCCAGCGGGTAGTTGCGAAACAACCGTGCCTTGATGTCCACGCCCGGAAAACGGTAGCGCTGTGCGGTGAACCGCGCCACTTCCTGGTCGGTCAGCCGCGTGCGGATGGGGAGGGACTCGAAGTTTCGCGACTCTTCCATGAGCCGCTTGAAGCGGCGCCGGTCACGGCTCTGGATTTCCACCACCTTGGACAGCTCGTCGATGGTCTCGTCCAGCACCCCGACGCGCGAGGGCGTGATCTCCAGTGTGTAGGCCGAATAGTTGGTGGCCAGCACCACGCCGTTGCGGTCCAGGATGAGCCCCCGGTTGGGCACGATGGGCACCACCGCCGTACGGTTGCTCTCGGCCTGCGCCGCCAGGTCTTCGTGCCGGACCACCTGCAGATACACCAGCCGGGCAGCAATGAGGCAGAACGCAAAAAACACCAGGGCGCCGATGACCAAGGCCCGCACCCGAAAGCGCGAAGCATCGGCTTCGCTGCTGCGCACCTCAGTCACGCCCACCCTCCCATTCGGGCGCGCGCAAGCCCAGGCTCAACCCCCAGGGGCCAAGGCGGAACGCTGGCGAAATGCGCGGGCATCAAGAAAGGCATGATGGGCTACAGAGGCCGGTTCTGGTCGCGGTCGGGCGGGCGGCGCTGCGGAGCCAGAAGCACCCAGCTGGCCAGGGGCCACAGCAAGGCCTCCAGCACCGGTGCGAGAAAACTCCACAGCCCCGGGAATATGCCCCCGGACGCCATCCGCAGCAAGAGCTCGATCGCGTGGGCGAGGGCAAACAGGGGCAACACCTGTAAGGCCTGCGACGGCACGCTGAACCACAGCAGGCGGCGGTGAATGGCAATCGCGCCAAACGACAGCACGGTATAGGACAGCGCATGCTGGCCCAGCAGCGCCGACTGGCTCACGTCCATGCACAGGCCCAGCAGGAACGCTACCCCCATGCCGATGCGCAGCGGCTGGTGCACGCCCCAGAAGACCAGCAGCACCATAAGCACATCGGGCGTCCAGACGATGCGGCCGAGCGGCAGCATGTTGATGGCCAGGCCCACAGCCAAGCTGGCCCAGATGAAGACCGGGTTCACCGGCATCAGCAGGGGCTCACCACGCGGCATGATCATCGTGGGCCTCCTTGTGGGGTCAAGCGGTGGCTCACTTGCGGCCTCCGCGCTTGTTGGCGGGGACAGCCGGGGCGGGTTCGGGACGCGCCAGTTCATTGTCGGCCAGCGGCTTGAGCACCACCACATGGCGCGCGCCCTGCACCTGGGCGAGCGGTATGCAATAGATGCGCGCAAACGCAGAGTCGGCACGGCGCTCCACCCGCACCACGCGCGCCACAGGCAGGCCGGGCGGGTACAGACCGTCCACACCGCTGGTGGTCAGCAGGTCGTCCTCGCGAATGTCTGCATTGGCGGGCATGAAGCGCAGCTCCATGCCACCGCCATGGCCCGCCACCGGGTCGCCATAGGCCACGCCGCGCACACCGGTACGGATGTTCAGCACCGGAATCGCCTGATCGCGGTCTACCAGCAAGGTGACTTCGCTGACCAGCGGGAACACGCGGGTGACCTGACCCAGCACACCGGCTTCATCCATCACGGGGGCGCCCAGTTCCACGCCACCCATCTGCCCCCGGTCCAGCACCACGCGGCGCGTGTAGGGGTCGGCCGTGTCGTAGATCACCTCGGCCGCCTGGGCGGGTGTCTGCAGCCGGTCGCGCAGCTCCAGCAGTTTGCGCAGCCGCTGGTTTTCCATCGCCAGCTGATCTGCCTGGTTGGCCCGCTGGCCCATCACGGTCATTTTCTTGCGGGCGGCATCCAGGTCATCCTGCGCGGTTTGCAGCGACTGGAAATAGCTGCGCCCGTGGCTGGCGAATTCCACGGGCTGCAGCATGAGCCACTGCACGGGGTACAGCACCGTGGCCACGGCCTGACGGAAGGGGCCGGTGATCTGAAAGCGTGCATCGGCCACCATGAGGAACAGCGCGAGCGCGCTGAACACGGCCAAACGCGACAGGGCCGAAGGGCCCTGTTTGAAGAAAGGGGGAGCGCTGCGCTCCAGAGTACCCAGGGGCATGGTGCGCAGCGGTCAGGATCTGCCGCGTGGAGGCGGCTCCACGGGCGGGTGCTCAGAAACAAGCATTGGAGCAGGTGCAGTCATGCAATTCAGAGCGAAAAAAGTGCCTGCAGCATACAGGCCCGCTGGCTTACTCGCTCGTGAAAATGCTGCCCAGGCGGTCCATGCGCTCCAGGGCGATGCCGCAGCCGCGCACCACGCAGGTCAGCGGGTCTTCGGCCACCAGCACGGGCAGGCCGGTTTCCTCGGCCAACAGGCGGTCCAGGTCGCGCAGCAGAGCGCCACCGCCGGTCAGCATCATGCCCCGGTCGGCAATGTCGGCGCCCAGCTCAGGGGGGGTTTGTTCCAGCGCGTTCTTCACGGCCGAGACGATCTGGTTGAGCGGGTCGGTCAGGGCTTCCAGCACTTCGTTGGACGAAATGGTGAAGCTGCGTGGCACGCCCTCGCTGAGGTTGCGGCCCTTGACTTCCATCTCGCGCACTTCGGAGCCCGGGAAGGCCGAACCGATGTTCTTCTTGATGGCTTCGGCGGTGGGCTCGCCAATCAACATGCCGTAGTTGCGGCGGATGTAGCTGATGATGGCCTCGTCAAACTTGTCACCGCCCACGCGGACGCTGCCCTTGTAGACCATGCCGCCCAGCGAGATCACGCCCACTTCGGTGGTGCCGCCACCGATGTCCACGACCATGGAGCCCGAGGCTTCCGAGACGGGCAGACCAGCGCCGATGCCAGCAGCCATGGGTTCTTCGATCAGGTACACCGCCGTGGCGCCCGCAGCCTCGGCCGCGTCCTTGATGGCGCGGCGCTCGACCTGGGTGGAGCCGCAGGGCACACAGATGATGATGCGCGGGCTGGGGGTGAACAGCGTGCGCGGGTGCACCATCTTGATGAACTGCTTGATCATCTGCTCGGTGATCACGAAGTCGGCGATCACGCCATCCTTCATGGGCCGGATGGCTTCGATGTTGCCAGGCACCTTGCCCAACATGGCCTTGGCTTCACGACCTACGGCCTGGATGACTTTCTTGCCGTGGGGGCCACCTTCGTGGCGGATGGCGACGACGGAAGGTTCATCAAGAACGATACCTTTGTCGCGGGCGAAGATGAGGGTGTTGGCTGTGCCAAGGTCAATGGCAAGGTCGGTGGAGAAGTACCGACGGAAAGCTCCGAACATTCAAAAGTCCTCTCGGGCACGGCATGCACGTCGGCCTGCCATCGCCAGGTATTTCAGGGGTGTTTATTGGCTTTTTTCACGCAATTGACTCCCATTCCGGGAGCTTTGCGGCAAAGCCGGGATAATACCCCATCCCCTGTGAATAACTCCCTCCGGCGAGCACCGGATCACAGCTTTACTTCTGGTTTCTCTAGATTCTCCTCCCTATGGCACTGACCCCCCAGGACATCGGCCGCATTGCCAACTTGGCGCGGCTTGAGCTGACACCTTCCGAAAGTGAGCGCATGCTCACGCAGCTCAATGGTTTCTTTGACATCGTGGAACAGATGCGGGCTGTGGATACCTCGGGCGTCACGCCCCTGGCCCACCCCGTGGCCGCCATCCAGGACGTGCAGCTGCGCCTGCGCGAAGACCTGGCCAGCGAGCCCAACCAGCGCGAAGCCAACCAGCAAAGCGCCCCCGCTGTCGAACGAGGCCTGTTCCTCGTGCCCAAAGTGATCGAGTAAGAGCCCCGCCGCATGACTTCCACCGCATTGCATGACCTGGGCGTGGCCCAGCTGGCCACCGAGCTGCGCGAGCGCCGCGTCTCGGCCGTCGAGGCCGCCCAGCATTTCCTCGCCCGCGCACAGGCCCACCAGAACCTGGGCGCCTACGTGGCCGTGAACCCGGACATCACCCTGGCCCAGGCCCGCGCGCAAGACGCAGCCATCGCCGCAGGCACCGCCGGCCCGCTGGCGGGCGTGCCGATTGCGCACAAGGACATCTTTGTCACCAAGGATTTCCCCAGCACCGCCGGCTCCAAGATGCTCGCGGGCTACCAGTCGCCCTTTGACGCCACCGTGGTCACCAAGCTCGCCGACGCGGGCGCCGTGACACTGGGCAAGCTCAACTGCGACGAGTTCGCCATGGGCTCGGCCAACGAAAACTCGGCCGTCGCCCCCGTGGGCTTTGACGCCCCCGCCCCCGTGCGCAACCCCTGGGCCACCGACCGCATCCCGGGCGGCTCGTCCGGCGGCAGCGCCGTGGCCGTGGCCGCACGCCTGGCCCCGGCCGTCACCGGCACCGACACCGGCGGCTCCATCCGCCAGCCCGCCTCGTTCTGCGGCATTACCGGCATCAAGCCCACCTATGGGCGCGCCAGCCGCTACGGCATGATCGCGTTTGCCTCCAGCCTCGACCAGGCCGGCCCCATGGCCCGCTCGGCCGAAGACTGCGCGCTGCTGCTGTCCGCCATGTGCGGCCCCGACCCGGACCGCGACTCCACGTCGCTCGATGTGCCTGCCGAAAACTTCAGCGCCAAGCTCAACGACAGCATCGACGGCCTGCGCATCGGCATCCCCGCCGAGTTCTTTGGCGAAGGCCTGGCGCCCGACGTGCGCGCCGCCGTAGATGGTGCCCTGAAGGAATACGAGAAGCTCGGCGCCAAACTCGTACCCATCAGCCTGCCGCGCACGCAGCTGTCCATTCCGGTCTACTACATCATTGCTCCGGCCGAAGCGTCGTCCAACCTCTCCCGCTTTGACGGCGTGAAGTTCGGCCACCGCGCCAAGGACTACACCGACCTGGTGGACATGTACAAGAAGACCCGCGCCGAAGGTTTTGGCGACGAGGTCAAGCGCCGCATCATGATCGGTGCGTACGTGCTCTCGCACGGCTACTACGACGCCTACTACCTGCAGGCACAGAAGATCCGCCGCATGATTGCCGACGACTTCCAGAACGCGTTCAAGAGCTGTGACGTCATCGCCGGCCCCGTGGCCCCCACAGTGGCCTGGAAGCTGGGCGACCACGGCAACGACCCGCTGGCCGACTACCTGGCCGACATCTTCACCCTGCCCGGCTCGCTGGCTGGCCTGCCGGGCATGAGCGTGCCCGCCGGTTTTGGCGAGGGCGGCATGCCTGTGGGCCTGCAGCTGCTGGGCAACTACTTTCAGGAAGCCCGCCTTCTGAACGCTGCGCACCGCCTGCAGCAAGCCACCGATTTCCACCTCCGCCGTCCGGAGGGCTTCTGACATGACCGCCAAACTGATCCATGGCTACGAAGTCGTCATCGGCTTCGAAACCCACACCCAGCTCGCAACAAAGAGCAAGATCTTCAGCCGCGCGCCCACCGCCTTTGGTGCCGAGCCCAACACGCAAGCCTGCGCGGTGGACCTGGCCCTGCCGGGCACCCTGCCCGTGATGAACCGCGAGGCCGTAGCCTGCGCTATCAAATTGGGACTCGCCCTCGGCTCCCACATTGCGCCAGTGAGCATTTTTGCGCGCAAGAATTACTTCTACCCCGACCTGCCCAAGGGCTACCAGATCAGCCAGTTCGAGATTCCGGTGGTGCAAGGCGGTGAGGTGGAATTCTTTCTGGGCGATGAGAAAAAGACCGTGCGCCTGGTGCGCGCCCACCTCGAAGAAGACGCAGGCAAGTCCTTGCATGAAGACTTCATCGGCCAGAGTGGTATCGACCTGAACCGCGCGGGCACACCGCTCCTGGAGATCGTGACGGAGCCCGACATGCGCTCGTCCGAAGAGGCCGTGGCCTACGCGAAGGAGCTGCACAAGATCGTCACCTGGATCGGCATCTGCGACGGCAACATGCAGGAAGGCAGCTTCCGCTGCGACGCCAACGTGTCGGTACGCAAGCCCGGCGCCGAATTGGGCACACGACGCGAGATCAAGAACCTGAACTCGTTCAAGTTCATGCAGCAGGCCATCGACTACGAAATCCGCTGGCAGATCGAGCAGATCGAGGACGGCCACGCGATCCAGCAGGCCACCGTGCTGTTCGACCCGGACACGGGCGAAACGCGCGCGATGCGGACCAAGGAAGATGCGGCGGACTACCGCTACTTCCCAGACCCCGACCTGCCTCCACTACACATTTCAGAGCAGTGGGTGCAGGAAGAACGGGCGCAAATGGCCGAATTGCCTCGTACCATGGCCGCACGTTTTGTGGCGGACTATGGCCTGCCCGAGTACGACGCCACCACGCTCACGCAGAGCAAGGCCATGGCGGCGTACTTTGAAGCGGCCGCCAAAGCCTGCAGCCAGCCCAAGCTGGCCAGCAACTGGATCATGGGAGAGGTGTCGCGCCGCCTGAACATGGCGGAGACCGGTATCGAGCAGGCCCCTGTCACGGCAACTCAGCTGGCCGCATTGATCGGCCGCATTGCCGACGGCACGATCTCCAACAACGCCGCCAAGCAGGTGTTTGACGCGCTGTGGACCGGAGAGTCGAACGACGTGGATGCCGTCATCGAATCCAAGGGACTCAAGCAGATGAACGACTCCAGCGCGCTGGAGAAGATCATCGACGAAGTGATTGCCGCCAACCCCGACAACGTGGCGCAGTTCCGCGCGGGCAAGGACAAGGCCTTCAACGCGCTGGTCGGCCAGATCATGAAAGCCAGCAAGGGCAAGGCCAATCCGACGCAGGTCAACGAACTGCTGCGCGCCAAACTGGCGGACTGAGCGCAAGGCTGTTGAAGCTGCCGCAAAAACAAAGGGGCCTTTCGGCCCCTTTGCTTTTATGCTGTCCATCCGAGGCAGCGATGCGGCGCGTTCTATGGTCCGCTGCTACCCTAACTCGGTGGGTTATCGGCTGCCGCCCGCAGGCACCGCGCTGGCAGCGGGCGCCGCGACAGCAGACGCTGCGGAGGGGGGCACACGCTGCGCATCCCACAGCTTGCGCAACTGCGACAGCTCGGTGTCAAACCGCGCATGCACGCGGCGCTTTTCCTGGTCTTGCCCCGCGATGAAGCGCTGCTGCTCGGCTAGGCTGTCGTCAATCTCAGCGATCTTGCGGCGCAGCGTCATGGGGGCCTTGTTGGGGTCCTTCTTGTAGAACTCCATCTCCACATCGAGCTTCTTGCGCTCCGCCTTCAGCTCCAGCGTTCGCTTTTCTGCGGTGGCCGTCACGTCATCCACCATCTGGATGGCCGCAGCGCGCTCCATATCGTGGGCGGCCTTGTCGGGGTAGCGGGCCACCAGCACCCGTTCGCGGCGGCGCTCTTCCACCACACGGGCGCGCTCTTCGGCATCCTTGCGGTTCTGGGCGTCCTGGGCTGCGCGCTCAAGCTCGGTGAGCGAGGGGCCAATCTGGCGGCGCGTGATGCCCGAAGGGCTGAGTTCGCGCTGCTCGCGGTCCAGGCATTCCGGAATGGGCCGGTCGGCCGTCAGCCGACGGCCGTTGCGGTCCACGCACGTGTAAATACCGCCCGTCGCACCCTGGGACTGTGCCGAGGCCAGCTCTGCGCCCAGGGTGAGCAGCATCACCCCGCCCATGATCCACGCCGACTTGCTCAAATGGTCTACCCTTCGTTAACACCGTACCGCTGGCGATAGGCCAGCACCTTTTCGTGATGCGAGCGCATCCCCTCTTCCCCGTTTTGGGAGAGATACAGCAATAAGTCTGCCAACCGGGCAATGGCACACACCTGCATGCCCAGTTGCTCGCGCACGTACTGCACGGCGCTGTGGTCCACGTCCTGGCCATTCTCCGTGGCTTTTTCCTGGCGGTCCAGCGCAATTGCAACCGCATGCGGCGTGGCACCCGCAGCGCGGATGATGGCGATGGACTCGCGGGCGGCGGTGCCAGCCGACATCACGTCGTCCACGATCAGCACCCGGCCTTTGAGGGGTGCGCCCACCAGCGTGCCGCCCTCGCCGTGGTCCTTGGCCTCCTTGCGGTTGTAGGCAAAGGGCACGTTGCGGCCCAGGCGCGCCAGCTCCACGGCCACGGTAGCGGCCAGCGGAATGCCCTTGTAGGCAGGGCCGAACACCATGTCGAATTCGATGCCGCTGGCCAGCAGGGCTTTTGCATAGAATTCCGCGAGCCGCCCGATCTTGCGGCCATCGTCGAACAGCCCTGCGTTGAAGAAATACGGGCTCAGGCGCCCCGCCTTGGTCTTGAATTCGCCAAACCGCAGCACGCCCGATTCGACGGCAAAACGTACAAAATCCTGCGCCAGCTGGCCCTGTTCAGAGGTTTGCGCGCCAACATCCACCATGGGGAATTCCTTGTTCAAGTTAACCAGCCTCAATCTCAATGGCATCCGCTCGGCCACCAGCAAAGGCGTGGAAAGCTGGATGGCAGCCACGCGGCCGGATTGTATTTGTGTGCAGGAAGTGAAGGCCCAGGCTGCCGACATGGCCAACCGGTTCGAGCGCATGGCGGGCCTGCAGGGCCACTTCCACTATGCCCAAAAAAAGGGCTATTCCGGCGTGGGCATCTATACCCGGCACGAACCCTCTGATGTAGTCATTGGCTATGGGTCAGCGGAATTCGATACAGAAGGCCGATATGTGGAGCTGCGTTTTGACACACCGGCCCGCAAGCTGTCGATCATCAGCGCTTACTTTCCGAGTGGTTCCTCGGGCGAAGAACGCCAGCAGGCGAAGTTCCGGTTCCTGGCCGAGATCCATCCCCACCTGATGAAAGTCAAGCGCGAACGTGACTTCATTCTGTGCGGCGACATCAACATTGCGCACCAGCAAATCGACCTCAAAAACTGGCGCAGCAACCAGAAAAACAGTGGTTTTTTACCCGAAGAACGGGCCTGGATGACAAAACTGTTGCACACAACTGATGAGGGCGGCGGCATCATAGACGTTTACCGTCAGTTACAACCTACCGCCACAGACACCGCCTACACATGGTGGAGCAACCGGGGGCAGGCGTATGCCAACAACGTGGGTTGGCGGCTGGACTACCACCTGGCCACCCCCGCGCTCGCGGCGCTGGCACGTGCTGAATCCATCTACAAAGGTGAAAAGTTCTCAGACCACGCTCCCATCACGGTGGACTATGACTTCAGCCTTTGACGATGCCCGCTCCTGACCCTTGATGACCGACACCGCTGTTCCCCCCTCCCTCCCCGCCCACGGATTCCGCCCGCCCAATGCGGAATCCTTGTGGAAACAGCTCTCCGCCCCCCATCCCACCGTCGGCAAGGCGCGGCACCTGGGTGAGGCGCTGATCCACGCCGGCATGTTGTCCCCGTCGGCCCTGCAAGACGGCCTGCAGGCCCAGCAGCAGGAGCGCAGCGCCGGGCAGAACCGGCTGATCGGGCAGATCCTGGTGGATGACGGTGTCTTGACACAGGAGCAGTTGCGCCAGGTCATTGCCGCGTGGCTGGGCGACTACACCGTGCACCCCGGCGACATCACCCCCGATCCGGCGGCCCTGGCCATGGTGCCCCGGGCGATGGCAGAGCGTGAATCGGTGCTGCCGCTGATTGCCCGCGATGACGCGCTGGTGCTGCTGATGGCCGACCCGCTCGATCGCGTGCTGCTGGACGAACTGCGGTTTCTCACGCAGCGGCGGCTCATTCCGCTGCAGGCCGCGCCAGGCACGCTGATGCCCGCCATCCACCGCGCCTACCGCACCCAGTCTGGCGGCGCCGACGCCACCACCGCTGCCCGCGCCACCTCGCGCGAGCTGGCCGCCAACCTGGGCAGCACCGTCCCGGACGCAGACTCCGAGCAGGCCGACGTGATCAGCGAGTCGGACAACACCCTGGTGCGGCTCATCAACTCGGTGATCGACGAAGCCATTCACCACCGCGCGTCCGACATCCACATCGAGACCGAGCCCGCGCCGCAGAACGTGCGCATCCGCCTGCGCATCGACGGCGACCTCACGCCCTACCTGGAGCTGCCCGCGCGCTACCGCTTTGCGATGGTGGCGCGCATCAAGATCATGGCGGGCATGGACATCTCCGAGCACCGCAAGCCCCAGGACGGCAAGATCGACTTCGCGCGCTTCGGAGGCCCACCGGTGGAGCTGCGTGTGGTTACCGTGCCCACCTCGCGCGGACTGGAAGACGTGGTGCTGCGCCTGCTGGCGGGTGCCAAGCCCCTGCCGCTGGAGAACATCGGCCTGAGCCAGCCCAACCTGCTGGCGCTGCGCTCCGTGGTGCAAAAAAGTTATGGCCTGGTGCTGGTGTGCGGCCCTACGGGCTGCGGCAAGACGACCACGCTGCACTCGGTGGTGCGCGACATCAACACCGCAGGCCGCAAGATCTGGACGGCCGAAGACCCCATCGAGATCACGCAGGAGGGCCTGCGCCAGGTGCAAGTGAACCCGCGCATCGGCTGGACCTTTGCCGCCGCCATGCGCACTTTTTTGCGGGCCGACCCCGACGTGATCATGATCGGCGAGATGCGCGACGAGGAAACCGCGCGCATCGCCATCGAGGCCTCGCTGACGGGGCACCTGGTGCTGTCCACCCTGCACACCAACTCGGCGCCCGAGAGCATTGCGCGGCTGCTGGAGATTGGCCTGGACCCGTTCAACTTCTCCGATTCGCTGCTCGCCATCCTGGCCCAGCGCCTGGTGCGCCGCCTGTGCACAGCCTGCCGCGAGCCACGTGTGGCCGACCACGACACGCTGCTGGGCCTGGCATCGCAGTACCTGGACAGCGGCACCAACAACTCCCCCGAGGCCCGCGAGGCACAGGTGGCGCGCTGGCGCCAGCAGCACGGCGGCGCACAGGGCGAGCTGCGCCTGTGGCGCCATGTGGGCTGCACGAAGTGCGAAGGCCATGGTTACCACGGCCGGCTGGGCATCCATGAGCTGATGATGAGCGACGAGACCATTCGCCAGCACATCCGCCACCGCGCCCCCGCCTCGGACATCCGCCACTCGGCACTGGCCGCCGGCATGCTGACCCTGCGCCAGGACGGCATCGAGAAGGTGCTGCAGGGGCTGACCGACATGTCGGAAGTGGTCGCGGCAACCAACCTGTGAGGCGGGCCCACCGCCGATGATGCCTGCCGCCGGTTTTTTAGCCAAATTGGGCTCTAGCGCTTATCTGACAAGCGCTAGCAGCTATCAATCAATGAGTCCTTCCGAGAAGAGGAACTCGCCCACCGGCTTGCGCGCACCGCCGCCTCAGCGATCCAGCTCGTAGTGAAACACCTTGGCAATGATCTGCCAGCGCCCGTCCACGTGGATCAGGGTCAGCAGGTCGGTGAAGTGCTTGGGCAGGATGGCACATTCCACCCTGGCCAGGGCCGTCACCGGCCCGGCAAACTCGATGGACAGGATGCGCTCCTGCACCGTCTCGCCCCGGCTGGCGGGCGAGGGGCGCTGGTCCACGATGGGGAAATATTCCTCCATGCGCAGGATCACCGCAGGCTCGGCCGTGGCGCAGGCATAGACCGCCTGCGGGTGGAACACGCGGCGCAGGCGCTGTGTATCGCTGTGGCACAGGCCGTCGAAATATTCCTGCAGCACGGCGGCGACTGCGTCAAAGCGCGGGTCACTCATGGCGCGCTCCCGTCGGCGGCGGCGCGAGCGCGCTGGCGGCGCACGGTCACCGTTTCACCGGCCACGCCCCAGTTGTCGGTCTCGACCTCGTCGATCACGACAAAGGTGGTGGCGGGCTCCTTGTTCAGAACGCGCACCAGCAAATCGGTGGCGCCTTGGATCAGCGCCGCTTTTTGCGCACTGCTGACGCCTTCACGGGTCACTTTGATGTTGATGTAAGGCATGGCTATTTTCCTTGGGATGAAGCAATGGCCTCTCAGCCCAGCAACCCTTCGGCCCGCATCGCGGCCTGCACGGCGGGGCGCGCGGCCACACGGCGCAGGAAAGCCTGCAGATGGGCCAGGTCGCTGATATCCAGCTTCACGAACTTGGCCCAACCCAGCACCACAAAAAGGTAGGCATCGGCCGCCGTGAAGTGCTCGCCCGTCAGGTAGGGGCCGTGCTGCAGCTGCGCGTCCAGCCAGTCCATCTTCTTGCGCAGCAGAGCGGCCAGCGTGGCCTTGGCGTTGTCGTCCAGCCCGGCGTGGAACAAGGGCGTGAAGGACTTGTGCAGCTCGGTGCTCACGTAGTTCTGCCACTCCATCACCCGGTAGCGCGCCAGCGTACGAGCTGCGGGCATGAGCTGCGTGGCCTGGGCCTGGTCGGCGATGTATTGCGCAATGACCGGGCCTTCGGTGAGGCGGGAGCCGTCCGCCAGCTCCAGCACAGGCACCTGGCCTTTGGGGTTGATGGCATAAAAATCGCGCCCGTCTGCCATGCGGTGGCGCTCGGTATCGACCTTCTCCAGTTCGAAAGTGAGGCCACATTCGCGCAACAGGATGTGGGGCGACAGGGAGCAGGCGGCGGGAGAAAAGTACAGCTTCATGGGGTTGCCTTTGGAGCGTGGTGGAAAGATGAAGCGATGGTATTGAGGATGCAAACAGCAATAAACTAGGCTTCAGGAATTTCACTGATTACATGAAGTAATAAACAGAACATGGCGCGCCAATTTGACGACCTGAAGCTGGGCAGCATCGAACTGTTCTGCCTGACCGCGCAGTGGCAAAGCTTCACGGCCGCCGCCCAGGCGGCCGGGCTGACGGCGGCGGCCGTGAGCCGATCGGTGGCGCGCATGGAGGCGCGCCTGGGCGTGCGGCTGTTCCAGCGCACCACGCGCCAGGTGCGGCTGACCGACGCAGGCAAGCGCTACTACGAGCAATGCCGCCCGGCGCTGGGCCAGCTGGCCGAGGCAGAACGCGAGCTGTCGGGCCAGCAGCAAAGCCCGGCAGGCCTCGTGCGCTTCAGCCTGCCCACCTCCTACGGGCACTGCCGAATCCTGCCCCTGCTGCCCGCATTTGCGCAGGCCTACCCCGACGTGGAGCTGGAACTGCAGTTGAGCAACCGCAACGTGGACTTCACCGAAGAAGGCTATGACCTGGCCGTGCGCGGTCGAGCCCCCATCGACTCGGGGCTGGTGGCGCGCAAGCTGGAGGACGCCGCCCTGGTGGTGGTCGCTGCCCCGGCGTACCTGGCGCGTTGCGGCACGCCGCATGCCATCGCCGACCTGGCGGCGCACGAATGCATCCAGTTTGTGCTGCCCAGCAGCGGCCAGGCGGTGCCATGGATACTGCGCGACGCCGCCGGGCGCGATGTGGAGGTGCCCACCCAAGGCCACCTGCGCTGTGCCGACGACATCCTGGGCCCCGTGACCCTGGCGCGTGCAGGCGCAGGGCTGCTGCAGACCTACCGGTTCATTGTGGAGGCCGATCTGCACAGCGGCGCCTTGCGGGAGGTGCTGCCCGCCCATGCCGGTGCCTCTCGCCCGTTTTCGCTGCTGTATCCCGCCAACCGGCACATGCCCCTGCGCGTGCGCGTGCTGGTGGATTTCCTCGTCGATCGGCTGGCACAGGCTTGAGCCTCTCCCGGCCGCCGTGCGCCAGGCCTGCAAAAATACACACCACCACCTCACCCACCATGCTCCACTACCTCACCATCCCCGTCACCGCGTTCCAGCAAAACTGCTCCCTCGTCTGGTGCGACGCCACCCACAAAGCCGCCGTGATCGACCCCGGCGGCGACCTGGAGGTGCTGCTGGCAGAGATCCAGCGCCTGGGCCTCACGCTCGAACAGATCTGGCTCACCCACGCACACATCGACCACGCGGGCGGCACGGGCGAGCTGGCAGAGCGGCTTTCGCTGCCCATCGTTGGCCCCCACCCGGGTGACCAGTTCTGGATTGACGGCCTGCCGCAGCAAAGCGCGATGTTTGGGTTTCCGCCCGCGCAGCACTTCACGCCCACGCGCTGGCTGCACGATGGCGACACGGTGCAGATCGGCAACGAGACCCTGAACGTGCGCCACTGCCCCGGGCACACCCCCGGGCATGTGGTATTCCACGCGCCGCAGATCGACCGGGCGTTTGTGGGCGATGTGCTGTTTGCGGGCAGCATGGGCCGCACGGATTTCCCGCAGGGCAACCACCAGCAGCTCATCGACAGCATCACAGAGCGCCTGTGGCCCATGGGCAACCAGACGGTGTTCATCCCGGGGCATGGGCCCGAGAGCACTTTCGGGCGTGAGCGCCAGAGCAATCCCTACGTGGGCGGGACCTGAGACGTGCCTGAAGAGCCTCAGAAACGTCTCGCAGCGATTCACTGCACATCGCCTCGTTAGTACTTTTTGATACCTGCCAGCGCTTGATGGACAAGCGCTAGTGACCAATTTGACTACTACTTTCTCCTTTTAGGAGGTCGCCCCGCCCCACCCAGGCGCCCGCCCGGGGCGGATATGCGTTGCAAAAGCGGCCAGTTCTGCGGACCGCCGATGGTCTGCATGCTTACGATGTATCGTGTTGTAAGCAGCCTGTGGCACCCTTGCCCAGGCTCCATCCGCCCCGCCCCGCTTTCGCGCCATGAACCCCACCTTCAAGCCACGCCCTCCCCTAGCACCGCAGCGCGGCTCCAGCCTGGCGGGCAAGGCTTACTGGGCCATGGTGCAGCGGGTGGCGCTGACCGCAGCGGCCATCGATGTCGGCTACATCGCGCTGTTTCTGTGGTTGGGCTCGCAGCCCCTGGCGGCCATCAACGTGATCAGCATCGGCATGTACCTGGGCGCATACCGGCTCATACAGAAACGCTACAACGTGGCCGGGCTGGTGCTGATCTGGCTGGAGGTGGTGGGGCATTCGGCATTGGGTTCGCTGCTCATCGGCTGGGACAGCGGGTTTCACTACTACCTGCTGATGTTCATTCCTGCCATCGTGATTGCCAATACGCGGGGGTATGCCGCACCGATGGTGCTGGCGTTGCTGGCGTACTACCTGGGCCTGCATGCACTGAGCAGCCACCTGGGTCCGCTCGACCCCCTGCCCGCCCGCAGCGTCAACATCGTGAACTGGGTACACATCTGTCTAGTGTTCGCCATGTCGGCCGCGCTGTCGGCCTTTTACCGCCGCACGATCCTGATCGCGGAGGCCCGCTTGCGCAAGCAGGCCACGCTCGACCCGCTGACCGGCCTAGCCAACCGCAGCCACTTCGAAGCCCTGTCTACCAACGCGCTGGCGCGCAGCCAGCGCGACGGCGCGCCAGTCACCCTGCTGCTGTGTGATGTGGACTTATTCAAACGGATCAACGACCAATACGGCCACGCCGTGGGTGACGAGGTACTGGTGGCCATGGCCAAAGTGCTGGCCGCCAACCTGCGCGAAGGGGACGTGCTGGCGCGTTGGGGCGGCGAGGAGTTTTTGGCGCTGATGCCCGCTAGCCCGCTGGACGCCGCCAGCGCCACCGCCGAACGCATCCGCACCGCCATCGAGCAAACGCCACTGGACGTGGGCCAGGCGCCCATCGCGCTGACCATGTCGTTTGGCGTGGCCCAGGTGCACAGCGCCGAAGACCTGCAAGCTGCCATTGCACGCGCCGACAAGGCGCTGTACCAAAGCAAGAACGCGGGCCGCAACCGGGTGAGCGTGGCATAGCTCCACGGCAGCCAAATTCTTAGTCAAATTGGCCGCTATCGCTTACTCATCAAGCGCTAACAGCTATTAAAACAGTAGCATCAGGATTCCCAGGCACCTTTCGATGGCGCGCCTCTGCCACCCACCCGCCGTCCACGACTACCCGTTGCGCCGCGCCGCCTCGTACAGGCCCTGCACTTTGGGCACATTCACCTCCAGCTCACGGATGCGCGCGGGGCCTGAAGGGTGGGTGGACAAAAACGCCAGCCCGCCCTGCTTGCTGCCGCTGGCGTTGCCCATCTTCTGCCACAGGCTTACGGCGGCCGAGGGCTGGTAGCCTGCGCGGGCGGCCAGCTCCAGCCCCACCAGGTCGGCATCGGTCTCGTCCGAGCGGCTGAACTGCAGCGTGAGCAGCTGCCCACCCAGCCCCGCCGCCGCCTGGCCCAGGTCGCCAAGCCCCAGCAGCTGCGAGCCCAGGCGCAGCGCCAGGTTGGTGCCCTGTGTCTTGGCGATGCGCTCTCTCGCATGTTCGCGCAGCGCGTGGGCCATTTCGTGGCCCATGATCATGGCGGTCTCATCGTCGGTGAGCTTGAGCTGGTCCAGGATGCCGGTGTAGAACGCAATCTTGCCGCCGGGCATGCAGAAGGCGTTGATCTGCGAACTGCCGATGAGGTTGACCTCCCAGCGCCATTGTTTGGCGCGGTCGTTCCACGGCATGGTGTGCGGAATCAGCCGCTTGGCGATGGCGTGCAGGCGCTGCAGTTGCGGGTGGTCGCTGGGTGCCAGCGCGCGCTTGGCCTTGGCCTGCTGCAGCATCTGCTGGTACTGCTGGGCTGCGGAGTTTTCCAGCGTTTCAGCGGGCACCAGCTTGCGCAGGCTGGATGCCGAGCCCACCTCGACCTGCGCGAGCACTGGCGCCGCAGCGCTGGCGCCTGCCGCCAGCAGGAAGGCGCGGCGCGCCGACCACGGGGACGAGGGCGCAACAGAGGGAGCGGGGCAGAAAAGACACATACAAGGCGATCCCAGAAGGAATAATGAGCAGAGCTGGCACACAACACACCAGAGTCTGCCGCGCAGATGGAGGCCGGCAGGCTGGCTACAAGGGTGTGTCGGCGATGATAGACAAAACCTCCGCGCGCCCATGTCAGACACCTCCACTTCATCCGCCCCCAACCTCACCCCGGAAAAGCCGCACCGCACGCCCTGGCTGCAGACCCTGCGCGTGTACCTGGAGCCCGCCAGTCTGCGCATGCTCACGCTCGGGTTCTCGGCCGGGCTGCCACTGCTGCTGGTGCTGGGCACGCTGAGCTTTCGCCTGCGCGAGGCGGGCATTGACCGCAGCACCATCGGCTACCTGAGCTGGGTGGGCCTGGCCTACGGCTTCAAGTGGGTGTGGGCGCCACTGGTAGACCGGCTGCCGATTCCGCTGCTCACACACGCGCTGGGGCGCAGGCGCAGCTGGCTGCTGCTGTCGCAGGCGCTGATCGTGGCCGGGCTGGTGGGCATGGCGCTGGCCGACCCGCGCCAGACGCTGGGCCCTATCGTGTGGTGCGCGCTGGCGGTGGCATTTGGCTCGGCCACGCAGGACATCGCGCTCGACGCCTTCCGCATCGAATCCGCCGACGCCAACCACCAGGCGGCGCTGGCAGCGTCGTACCAGACGGGCTACCGCCTGGCCATGATCTGGGCCGGCGCGGGGGTGTTGTGGATTGCAGCGCGGTCCGAGGTGGCACCCGCCATCGGGCAGGCCGTGGCGCAAGGCGCTGCGGCCTACCAGAACAGCGCGTGGCAGGTAGCGTACCTGGTGATGGCGGCCTCGATGGCCGTGGGCGTGGTCACCGTGCTGTTTTCGCGCGAGCCCGCGCCAGTGCAACTGCCCCCGGCGCGCAACGCGGCGGAGTGGATTCAGGGCGCCATGGTGGAGCCGTTTGCCGACTTTCTGCGCCGCTATGGCTGGCACGCGGCGCTGATCCTGGCGCTCATCGCCGTCTACCGCATCAGCGACGTGGTGATGGGCATCATGGCCAACCCGTTCTATGTGGACATGGGTTTCACCAAAGACGAAGTGGCCGCCGTGACCAAGGTGTACGGCGTCATCATGACGTTGGCCGGTGCCTTTGTGGGCGGCGTGCTGTCAATGCGCTTTGGCGTGATGCGCATCCTGATGCTGGGCGCCATCCTGAGCGCCGCCAGCAACCTGCTGTTCGCCTGGCTGGCGGGCCACGGGCACGACGTGACGGCGCTGATTGCCGTGGTGTCGGCCGACAACCTGGCCAGTGGCATTGCGTCGGCCGCATTCATTGCCTATCTGTCGAGCCTGACGAACGTGAGTTACTCGGCCACGCAGTACGCACTGTTCAGCTCGATGATGTTGCTGCTGCCCAAGTTTGTGGCGGGTTTCTCGGGCGATTACGTGAATGCATTTGGCTATGCGCAGTTCTTCACATCGACGGCGCTGCTGGGGCTGCCGGTGCTGGTGCTGGTGTGGCTGGCATCGCGGGTGCAGGCTCCCCCAGCAATGCAATCCGCACACACGTCCCCTGGCCCGGCACAGACGTGACATCCAACTGCGCGCCGATAGCCTGCGCGCGTGCGCGCATGTTGGCCAGGCCCTGTCCGCCGTGCATGTGGGCGGGGTCCCTCATGCCCACACCGTTGTCGGCGATCTCCAGCACCAGACACGGCGACTCATCATCGGGCTGGCGCACCGGCCCCGGCTGCTGGCGCGCGCTGACCCGTACGCGGGTGGCCTGCGCATGCCGCAGCACGTTGGTGAATGCCTCCAGCAGGATGCGCTGGATCTGAAGCACCCTGTGCGGTGTGAGGCTGTCCAGCGTGGGCAGTTCTTCGTCCACCTGCCAATCGACCGAGATGCCCGAGGCGGACAGCCGCGGTTGTAGCCGGTAGCGCAGCGTGGCCAGCACGGTGGCCAGGTCACCGTCCACCGGCTGCATGGCGTCCACGGCCATGCGCAATTCGTCCAGCGCCGCATTCGCGTGCTCACGCAGCGCGGCCCGGCTGGACCGGCCTTTGCCAATGAGGCTGAGCAGCCCCACCAGTTGCGATCCCACGCCGTCGTGGATGTCGCGCATGATGCGCTGGCGCTCCTGCAGGGCCGCGTGCTGCTCATGCTCCTGCTGCAGGAGCGCGTAGCTGACCTCCAACTCACGCTCGCGCTGGCGCACCTTCTCGTCCAGGGAATTGCTCAGGGCCTGGTATGCACGCACCTGGCGGGCATAACGATCCAGGATGAGCCAGCCCATCAGGAGCACGAAGAGCATGGTCGCCAGAGGAAGGTACGAAGAGCGGCCCACGCTTTCTGTCGCGATGCGGATCTCCAGGAAGTCGTACAGGCCCGCGCCTATGGGAACGAAGCTGGCAATACAGAAGGCGATGGCCTCGGGCTTGCGGGCCACGATCGCTTCCCCTGCAGCGATGACATAGGCCCCAACCGCAGGCACGAACAGCAATCCCAGTGCGGCGGTCCAGTACTCCGGCTGGAACAGGCCAAAAGCTGCTGACACCAGGATGGTTTCAGCGAGCAGCAGCACCCAGAACGCCCGCCGGGCCCCAGGCCCGTCGCGGCCGATCAAAGCCAGCGAGAAGCGCACCAGCAGCAGGACGTGCACCGCCAGCGAGAGCGCCACGATGCCGCCCCACACCGGCCATCCCAGGGGCGAGGTGCTCCACAGCCGGTCGCCGAAGCGCAGCATCCCGAACGGCGCGCACAGCGCGAAATAGCCGTACACCGGCTCCCGGTTGAGGTGCCACAGCCCTGCGGCAATCACGCCCGTGAGGGCCAGTGCAAACACCACGGCCACTGCGCCCCACTGCCGCCAGACATAGCGCTCGCGGTACTGCGGCTGAAGCACGGCCTCATGCCCGAAGCGCGGTGCGGCCAGTCCACCCCAGCGCACCGCTTGCACGGCTACACGAACCTCCAGCACGGTGGGGACGCTTTGTGACAACAGGCGCGCAGGCACGGGCACCCACAGCGGCGCCTTGGTCGCATCGGTGCGGCCGTCGCCCAGCACGCCGCGGTGTGCAATCAGATCGCCGCCGACGAAAACTTCGACCTGGTTGCCCACCCGGGGAAAATAGATCCCCCTGAGGACCCCATCGGACGGCACGGGAGGAAGCGCCAGCAGGTAGCGCGCGCGCCCGGACTTGCCGGGGTAGGCCTTGTCCCAGAGATGTGGAAGCGCCACCAGCCCCGCCCAGGGTTCGGCGCCATCGGGTTCGAGGTACGCATGCGCCTGCGCAATCGTCCCTACCTCCGGTTGGGCCTGCACCGTGCCGCCGAGAAGCACCCACAGCACCGCAATCCAGAGCACGCGCAGCGGCGCCTCCCGCGGCATGCCCGGTAGCCTGCTACAGAAGCCCCAGCTGCCGCGCCTCGTGAATCGCCTCCGTCTTTGAATGAACCGCCAGCTTGCTGTAGATGTTCTTGACATGCGATTGGACCGTGGAAGGCGAGATGCCTAGGATCTCTGCGGTTTCGGCGTAGGTGTAGCCGCGCGCAAGCTTGGCGAGGATATCCCGCTCCCGCGCCGTCAAGGTCGCATCGGCGGGAGGCGCACTGGTCGTCGCTGGCGCGGGCGACAGACGTGTCAGCAACTGGCGCGCGATGATGGGGGTCATGGGCGATCCGCCGGCATTCAGGCTCAGGACATGGTCGGCGAGATCGTCTTCGGTCCCGTCCTTGAGGAGGTAGCCGCGTGCGCCGGCTTCGAAGGCGCGCATCATGTTGGCTTCGTCGCCGAACATGCTGATGACCATGATCTCGGTTCCGGGCGAAAGCTTGCGGCAATGGCTGATGACCTGAAGGCCGGAGCCGTCGGGCAACCCGAGGTCCACGAGGAGCACGTCCACACGGTTGTCGCGCAGCCAAGCCACCATCTCGCCCACCGTGCCCGCAGAGTAGGCCAGCCACAGGCGGTCGGCCCGCGCCAGCGCGTGCTCGAACCGCCGCCGCGTGCGCGGATCGTCCTCCACGATCGCCACGGAGACGTCGCGCCCGGACGGGGCAAGGCGAGGCTCCGGGAGCGTCATGCGGACGGCGGGCTGGCGCCGTGGCATCCCGGCGTAAGGAAGGGGGAATTCATGCTCCGAGCGTAGGGGCAAAGCAGTGCCCACACAAGAAGAAGCTGCGCCTCCTGCGCATGGCATGCGTGCAACACAAGCGGCCCGGGCGGGACCGCGCGGCAGGGCAAGTTTGACCGCGGTCGTACGGCTGCACGGGCTTGGTGGCTTTACGGGAGGTTTACATGGCCGACAACGCACCGAGACAGCCCTTGGCGACCATGAAGCCACCCGCTACTACACTGCCCCCATGAGTTCCCAACTGCTGATGATCGAAGACGACGCCCGCCTCGCACAGATGGTGGGCGAGTACCTGGGCCAGTCGGGCCTGCAGGTCACGCACCGCGCGGACGGCAAGAGTGGCCTGGCGCAGCTGCAGGGACCCGACGCCGGGCCGCTGCCCGACCTCGTGATCCTGGACCTCATGCTGCCCGACATGGACGGCCTGGAAGTGTGCCGGCGCATCCGCTCGTTGCAAGGCCATGCGGCCCAGGTGCCGGTGCTCATGCTCACCGCCAAGGGCGACCCCATGGACCGCATCATCGGCCTGGAGCTGGGTGCCGACGATTACCTGCCCAAGCCGTTTGAGCCGCGCGAGCTGCTGGCCCGCATCCGCGCCATCCTGCGCCGCCGCACCGATGGCGGCAATGCAACGGCGGCCACGCAGGTCCTGCGTTTTGGCACGCTGGAGATCGACCGCGACGCCCGCACCGTGACCGTGGCAGGCGAGCTGGCCGACCTCACCTCCTACCAGTTCGACCTGCTGGTGGCGCTGGCCGAGCGCGCGGGCCGGGTGCTCACGCGCGACCAGATCATGGAGGCCGTGCGCGGCCGCGAGCTGGAGGCGTTTGACCGCTCCATCGACGTGCACATGGGCCGCATCCGTGCCGCCATAGAGGCCGACGCCAAGAACCCGCGCCGCATCCTCACGGTGCGTGGCGTGGGCTACGTTTTTGCGAAACAACAGGATTAGCCATGCCCCCTGAGTCGCTCCGCGCCATCCCCCACAGGGGGACGCCGCCAGCGCGGCGGGGCGGCCCTTGCGCGGCGGCCACTGGCCTGTGCTGCGCCAGTTTCCAGCAGCGCGCGTGCTGCGGATATTGACGCTGACGCTAATCGAGTTTCAATGTCCCTTTCCACCCCCTTCTCCCGCCGTCTGTACCTGCGCATCTGGCTGGCCGTGGTCGGCGGCATCGCGGTGCTGACGCTGACCGTGGGCTGGGCCTGGCGCATGGCCGAGGAACAAAAGGCGCAGAACGCCCAGCCGTTCGTGCCGCCCTCGCGCGAGATGGTGCTGCGCGATCCCAACGGCACGCAGGTGCTCAAGGGCCTGGCCACGCGCCAGCCCAGCGAGCCGGGCGAAGGCATTGAATTCCAGATCCAATCGGACACCGGGCAGGTCTTTCTGCTGCAGATGGCGCCTCGCCAGCCACGCGGCGATCGGGGCGGCCGACCCGGAGGTCCGAACCAGGGCGACGCCGCGTTCTGGACCCGGCCACCGTTCGGCTTTTTGTGGCTGCTGGGCATCGTGGGCCTGGCCGTGGCCGTGGGTGTGTACCCCATCATCCGGCGCCTCACGCTGCGGCTCGAAGCCCTGCAACGCAGCGTGCAAAAGTTTGGCGAGGGTGACCTGTCGGTGCGTGTGCCCGAGCAAGGGCAGGACGAAGTGGCCGACCTCGCGCGCCAGTTCAACGCCGCCGCTGCGCGCGTGGAAACGCTGGTCAAGTCGCACAAATCGCTGCTGGCCAACGCCTCGCACGAACTGCGCTCACCGCTCACCCGCATCCGCATGGGGCTGGAGCTGATGGGCGGACAGCAGCCCTCGCCCGCGTTCCGTGAGGAAATCCTGCGCAACATTGCCGAGCTGGACCAGCTCGTGGACGAGATCCTGCTGGCCAGTCGCCTGGATGCACGCGAAGCCGATGTGGGTACCGTGGAGCTGGTGGATCTGATCGGCCTGGCTGCCGAAGAGTGTGCACGCGTGGACGCCGACCTGGACGTGAGTTCGGACTCCGTGGACGTGCACGGCATCCCCAAGCTTCTGCGCCGCGCCATCCGCAACCTGTTGGAAAACGCCCGGCGCTACAGCACCGGCGAGATCACCCTGGTGGTCGAACGCCGCCAGGGCCACGCCGAGGTGCGCGTGTGCGACCGCGGCCCGGGCGTGCCGGTGACCCACCGCGAACGCATCTTCGAGCCCTTCTACCGCCTGCCCGGCGCCAGCGAACGCGCAGGCGGCGTGGGCCTGGGGCTGGCGCTGGTGCGCTCGATTGCAGGGCGCCACAACGGCACGGTGCACTGCGAGGACCGGCCTGATGGCGCCCCTGGGGCCTGCTTTGTGCTGCGGCTACCGCTACAAAAATAATAGCTTCTAGCGCTTTACAGATAAGCGCTAGCAACCAAATCGACCTGAATTTTTACGATCCAGCAACGGCCTGCCATTGAAGCTGCGCCAGGTCGAGCCGCCAACGCCCCGGCACGGCCTGCCATTGGTTGGCGCCGGTGCAGCGCTCTCCACCCCACACCTCCACCACGCCCGGCGCCACCCGCTGCGCCTGGTGCTTGTGCAGCCAGCCCGGCCCGGTGCCCGTGACATCGAGCCTCTGCATCTGAAAGGTGTGCGCATCCAATGCGTAGACAGGCGTCTCGCCAGGACGGCGCTGCGCGGGGTAGCCCAGGCAGCCGATGACGATGATGCGGCCATCCACCAGGGTGGCGGTGTGGGAGTCGGTGGGCGGGAACACATCCTCCGGGTAGGCGAACACGCGCCGGTCCCAGGCGCCACCCGGCTCGCTGGGCGGGGTGTGGACGATCACATCCGCGTAGATGAAGAAGTCGGGGTCGTAGCCGTCCTCATGCTCTCCGCCGATCTGCACCCAGCGACCATCGGGCAGGCCGGTCAGGCTTTGGCCGAAGCGGTCGGCGTTCCAGATGTGCTGCCAGGGTGTATCGCTGAAGCTGCGGTTCAATCCGAACGCCTCGCCCGCGCCATAAGCGCTCTCACCCGACTCCAGCATGGCAAGGTGAAACGCGGTGGTGACGTCCTCGCCGTTCTGCCGCCCTGGACGGGGCGTGTGGTGGTGCTTGAACCCGTCGGGCGTGCAGGTGACGAGCCAGCCTGGCTCGCGCTCGTCCCACAACGGCTGGCCCAGCCAGAGGCGCGTGCCATCGCGGCCCAGGTGCTGGACCTGGCCGCCGTGGGCGACCAGCAGCTCCAGCATGGCGCGGCTACAGGCCCTGTTCATAGGACAGCTGTTGTTGTCGTTGTAACGTTGAGGGTCGGCGCCAGCTTGCAGCAGCGCACTGGCCATGGGCAGGTCGTCGTTCTCGACCGCAGCGAGCAAGGGAGTGTCGCGTAGGCCGCCCAGCGGCGTTTCCACATCCGCTCCCGGCTGGGCCAGCCACCAGCGCAGCGCATCGGGCTGGCGGGAGTCGATGATCCACTGAAGCAGCGGTAAATCGCGCCACTTCACCTGCAAGTCGGCGCCTGCGTCGCGCAGCAGTGCGAGCTTGTCCACCGCACCTTGTGCCGCCGCGTGGATGGCGGGCGTGCGGCTCCAGCCGTCGCGGACTTCAAGCTGCATGCGCAGAGCCGCACCATCCGGCCCCTGCAGCGCAGAGCCCACCTCCTTCGCCGTGCCCAGCGCCACCAACCGGTGCAACGGCGGCCAATCCAGCTTTTCCATGTCCAGGCCATGCGTTTGCAGGCAGCGCAGCGCCTCATAACGGCCCCAGCGCACCACGCTGCAGGCGACGCGGCCCCCGTGGCGGCATGTCCCATCCGTGGACACGCCCTGAACCAGCAGCCAGTCCAGCATTTCCGGTGTGCGGGCCCGTTGGATGGCGTTGTCGCCTTTGGCATCGTGGTGGTGCAGGTCAGCCCCCACTGCCACCCACCACTCCACACGCGCCACATCGCCGCCGGACACCGCCCAGCGCAACCCTTCATTGAGCCAGGCATGCAAAGTGGAGGGCGCAGCAGGCCACTTGCCGCGCTCCCACTCGGCCAACTCGCGGGCCTGCGCGGCCACCTGGGCGTCGCTGCCTGGAAGGCCGCCCAGGCGGCGAAGGCCATCGAGCGTTGCCACGGACGCGGCGGCGCAGGCGCTGGCGCGGTACAGAAACGGAGTGAACCCCTTGGGCCGAAGCAGTTCACTGGCACCCGGCCGCCCCCACAGCCGGGCTAGCGCGAGCAGGGCGTCCCAGCGTTGATGGTCAGCCAGCAGCGCCAGGGCCTGCGCCTGCCGCGCGGGGACGCGGCCCGCCAACGTGGAAAGGGTTTGCGCCAAAGGCTGCGCGGCCAGGGTCAGGTCGAGGCGCTTCACGGTATTTTTGGGTCAGATGGGCAGCCAAGCCTTATACAGCAAGCGCTAGCAGCTACTTTTTTTGATGCACTTCCCGCCAGTGCCACGCCATAAAGCCGTAAAGCGCCGCCCCCAACCCCAGCGCAGCCCCCGCCACACCCAGCGCCCAGTCAAACCCCTGCGCCTGCGAGCCCGCGCGCGCCAGGAGTGCAGCCGCCATGGGCGGCCCCGCGATCTGGCCGATGCCGTAAAGCGCGGTCATCAGGCCGGTGAAGCCTGCGCCAGCCTGGGGCCACTGATGTCGCGCCTCCTGCAACGCAAAGAACGTGATGGCCGTGAAGGGCAGGCCCAGCAGCAGGCTACCGAATGCAAAGCCTGCCGGGCCGGGCCAGAGCAGGCCCAGGCCGATGGCCGCCGCCTGCAACAGGTAGGCCCCCGCCAGCAGCAGGCGCCGGTCCCGCGCAGGGTGAATGCGCGTGGACAGCAGCGCCCCCAGCGCCACACCCGCGCCGAAGATGGGCCAGAACAGGTCGGGCCAGGCCGAGCCCGCAGGCAGCGCGGCCCGCGCGATCACGGGCAGGAAGGTGGCCGTGACGATGTAGCCCAGGCCGGCCAGGCCATAGGCCAGCGCCAGCAGGGCGCGCTCGGCTGCCGGGTTCGGCGCGGGCGGAGGTGGCGCCGTGGCCGCCATGCTTGCGGCGCTTGGCCCCACCGAGGAGGCTTCGCTGCCCCGCACCACCGGCCACACCAGCGCGCACAGCAAGGCGGCAAGCACGGCGAACACCGCCCAGCCCGTGGCGGCGCTCCAGCCCGCTGCCACCATGGCGCTGGTGGGCAGGCCGGTGGCGACGATGCCCAGGCCCGGACCGCAAAAGATCAACCCGCCCAGGGCCGGATGCCCCAGGTGGGCCAGCCGGCCCATGCACCAGTTGGCCGTGCCCAGGAACACCATGGCGCTGGCCACACCGGCCAGCAACCGCATCAGCGGCCACAGCACGGGCCATGGCAGGGCCAGCGCGGCTGTGAGCAGCACCGTGGCCACCAGCCCGCCCCGTACCAGGGCCGCGTTGCCGGGCACCGCGCCCAGGCGCCGACCCAGCCAGGGCAAGGCCATGTACAGCAGCGCACCCCCCAGGTAGCCCGCGTAGTTGGCCGTGGCCAGCCAGCTGCCGGTGGCGATGTCCACCACGCCGTCGTGCAGCATCATGGGCAACAGCGGTGTGAAGGCAAAGCGGCCGATGCCCATGGCGGCAGCCAGCGCGGCCATGCCCGCCAGTGCGACCTGGAGCGCGGAGGAGCCGGTGTCGCCACGGCGGGTGGCTGCAAGCGTGGAAGAAGAAGTGGCCTGGGTCACGGCATGGGGGCGGTTGCGCTGTGGGAGGGTGGGACGGTGGGGGAGTTGCGGCGTCGGATGCGGGGTCTTATGATCTTAGCAAGAGATTGAATTTTTGACATTCATACTTTTTCAAGATGGATAAAGCATCCCCCCCACTCGATCTGGCCGCCCTCGACATCTTCCGCACCGTGGCGGCAGAGGGTAGCGTCACGCGCGCGGCCGAGCGGCTGCAGCGCGTGCAGTCCAATGTGACCACGCGGGTGCGCCAGCTGGAGGCCGACCTGGGCACCCCGCTGTTCCTGCGCGAGGGCAAGCGCATGGCGCTCACGCCCGAGGGCGAAGTGCTGCGGGGCTACGCTGACCGGCTGCTGGCGCTGGCCGAGGAGGCTCGGCAGGCCGTGCGGCCAGGCCAGCCCACGGGACGCCTGCGCCTGGGCTCGATGGAAAGCACCGCCGCCAGCCGCCTGCCCGCCCCGCTGGCGCAACTGCACCGCCAGTGGCCCGGGGTGGCGCTGGAGCTGTCGACCGCCCCCACGCGCGAACTGCTGGAGCGGCTGCGCGCCCATGCGCTCGACGCCGTGCTGGTGGCCTGGCCGCCAGGGCAGTCGCCCGACCCTGCGCTGGATGCCAGCCCCGTGTTCGCCGAGGAACTGATCCTGGTGCTGCCCACGGGGCATCCGCCCGTGTCCGGCCCGCAGGATGTGGTGCCCGGCACGCTGGCGGTGTTCGAGCCTGGCTGCACCTACCGGGGGGTGGCGCAGGACTGGTTCGCAACCCGCACCCCGCCCATGCAGACGCTGGAACTGGGCTCGTACCACGCCATCCTGGCCAGCGTGGCGGGGGGTGGCAGCGTGGGCATCGTGCCACGCTCGGTGCTCCAGCTCTCGCCCCACGCCGCGCTGCTGGCCCAGCACCCCCTGACCACCCTGCAGACGCTGCTGGTGTCGCGCCACGGCTACCGGTCCGCGGCGCTGGATGCGCTGCAGCAAGTGCTGCGCGACTGACAACCCTTCTCTTCTTCCCTTTTTTAGCGAACGGAACGCCACCATGCCCCACCGCAGCCTGCGCACCGCCCTCTCCCTGCGTCTGCCCATCATCCAGGGGCCCATGACGGGTTCCGACACCCCGGCGCTGGCTGCCTCCGTGTCCGCAGCGGGCGGGCTGGGCACCCTGGGCTGCGGCATGCGCTCCCCCGCAGCCATGGCCGAGGCGGCGGCCGAGGTGCGGCGGCGCACCGACCGGCCCTTCGGGCTCAATCTCTTCGTGCAGGAAACGCCCGCGCCCGATGCGGCCACGGTGGAAAAGGCCGTGGCCCGTCTGGCGCCGCTGTATGCGGAGTTCGGCCTCACGCCCGCCGAGCCCGCGCGCTGGTGCGAGGACTTTGCGGCCCAGTTCGACGCCCTGGTCGAAGCGCGCCCGGCCGTAGCGAGTTTTACCTTCGGCATCCTGAACGCCGCGCAGGTCGAGCGGCTGCACAGCGCGGGCTGCACCGTCATCGGCACGGCCACCACCGTGGCCGAGGCCGTGGCCTGGGCCGATGTGGGCGCGGACGCGGTGGTCGCATCGGGCATGGAGGCGGGCGGCCACCGGGGCACTTTTTTGCCCACGGGCCGTCTGCAGGCCGAGGGCCTTGCGCCCGCAGAAAAGGCCCCTGCCGCCAAGGGCCCCTCGCAGGCCGACTTTGCGGCGTCCATGGTGGGCACCATGGCCCTCATCCCGCAGTGCGTGGATGCGCTGCGCCCCCGGGGCGTGGCGGTGATCGCGGCCGGCGGGATCATGGACGGCCGCGGTATCGCCGCGGCCCAGGCCCTGGGCGCCGAGGCGGTGCAGATGGGCACGGCCTTCCTGGCCTGCGACGAGTCGGGCATCGGCCCGGCCTACCGTGATGCGCTGGCCCACGCCACCGGCACGGACACGCGCACCACCCGCGTCTTCTCGGGCCGCCCGGCGCGTGGCATCGTCAACACGATGCTGCAGCGGCTGCACGCGCACGAGGCCGATGTGCCAGCCTACCCGGTGCAGAACGCCCTCACCGGCGCGCTGCGCCGGGCGTCTGCCGAGGCGGGGCGGGCGGACTACCTCTCACTGTGGGCCGGCCAGGGCGTGGCGGCGGTGCGCCCCATGCCAGCGGCGGCGCTCGTGGCGGTGCTGGAAGAGGAATGGCGCGCCGCGCTGGCAGCCGTGGGAGCGCAGGGCGCGGGGCAGAGGTGACTTTTGCTATTAATTAAATAGCGAGTTGCGCTTGATGAATAAGCGCTAGCGGCCTATTTGACTGGTTTTTCAGCGGCCGCCACTGCATGGCGCGCCCTGGCGTCGACAAGCTCAGCCCGAATGACCGGGGAAGGTGCCCGCCTCGAACGGCTCGGCCCGACGGGCAACGGGTGGGGCGACATGGGAGCGCCGGTTGGCGATCCTCGGCCCCTCGGGTGACCGGCCCGCGATGCTCACTCCTTTCGATACCGGCGCGCCGCAAAAAACCAGTGCCACCGTGGAACCGGCTTCGCCGGGCCACCGGTGGCGTCCCCCTCCCATAGCGCGAAGCGCGTAGAGAGAGGGGGAAGGCGCGCAGCGTCTCAGGGGGTGATTCACTGCCTCCAGGGCAGTTCGCGCGCAGGCCCCTGGATGACAGGCGGCTGGGCGTTGATCTTCTCACCCGCCAGCACGCGCTCGTACATGCGCAGGTAGTTGCGGGCCATGCGCTCGGCGCCGAAGTGATCGACCACATGCTGGTGACAGGCGCGGGCGTCAAAGCGGTTGTTGCGCACCGCCTCGGCCAGCACGGAGGCTTCGGCCGACAGCACGCCGCAGTGCACCGGCACCAGCTCGGGCAATGCGCCGTAGGGCGTGGAAAACACCGGGCAGCCGAAGTACAGGCTTTCGATCACGGCCAGGCCAAAGGGCTCGTGCCAGCGCACCGGAAAAATCAGTCCGCGCGAAGCATTGAGCAGGCCGGTCTTCTGCGTGCCGCCCACCATGCCGTGAAAGTGGATCTTGCGCGACAGCGTCCAGCGAAAGCCGCGCTTGAAGTTGATGCGGTCTCCGCCCAGCACGTCCAGTTCCACGCCGGCCATCTTGGCCACCTTGATCGCGCCGCGCACGTTCTTCACGCCCCAGGCCGCCTTGCCCAGAAAGTGGTAGTGGGGCCGTGGGCGGTCAAAGTCCACAGGGCCATAGCCGCTCCAATCGAGTCCGTTGTAGACAAACTCGGTGGAACCGTAACGCGCGGCGTGGTCACGCGAGAGGAACACGGTGTTCAGCGGCAGCGGCTTGGGCTTGCGCGCGTTGCCGTGCTCGGTGACCAGATAGGGCCTGCTCAGCTCGGTGCGGGGGTTGAACTGGAAATGCGCAATGTCCACATCGGCCGGGATCTGGCCCTCCCACGGTGCGTCGGGGCGGATGGGCAGCACATGGCCGAAGTCGCAGCTGGACCCGTCGGGCACCAGATAGCTCACGCGGTGACCGAGCTGCACCAGCGTCTTGCCCAGATCCCAGATCACACGCTCGGTACCGCCGTAGCCGTAGACGGGAATGGGGGAGTTGTTGATGAGCAGGATGTGCATAGGGAAATCTTTCGTCTCAGTTTTCCATGGCGCTACGCGACACCCGCAGACCATGAAACTGGCTCGGCCCAAGCCAGTGCCACCGTGGAGCTGGCTTTGCCAGGCCACGGGTGGCGCCACCCTCCCGCGCAGCGAGAGAGGGGGAAGGCGCGAAGCGACTCAGGGGGAGCTTCATCTAAAGCGGTCTTGGGCAGCCCATGCGCGTGCGCCGCTCGTGCAGGGCCGCCAGCACCAGGGGGCACATGAAGAGGTAGAACATGTTGCCGCTGTTGTGAGCCAGAAACACTTGCGTGAGCCCAAACCCGATGTACGACAGGGGCACCATCACACCCACCAGGCACAGCGAGAGCGACTCCTTGTCCATCTTGCCGGCACCGTCGCGAATGCGCCGCGCCGTGGGCCAGAACATCGCGAGCGGAATGCCGTAGAACGCCATGAGCAACAGCACGCCAGGCAGCCCGCGTTTGGCAAACAGGTCCAGGATTTCGTTGTGCGCGTGCCCAAATTCGAGCACCACGGGATGCGCCAGCCCGGCGGCCACGCGCCGGGCCTTCTCGTCGGTATACCCGGCCCGGCCCCAGCCGGTGAAGGGTCGGTCCCAGCCCATCTGCCACGCCAGGCGCCAATGCGCCAGCCGCTGGCCAACCGAGCTGCGGCCGTCACCGTGGTCCTTGTAGACCTGCACTTCCTGGCGCGCCTCGTCCACCCGCTGCTCCACCGCGGGCACCTGCGACAGCGCAGCCGCCGCCAGCGCCAGCGCACACAGGCCCCAGTACACGCGCCGCTGCCCGGTGGTGCGCACCAGCAGCCAGGCACACACGGGCAGCAACAGCACCAGCGCCAGCCAGCCGCCGCGCGACTGGGAGAGCACCGAGCCGGCGGCACCCAGCCCGATGGCGCTGGCCAGCAGCAACCGCTGCCACAGGCACCATCGCTTCCATTGCACGACGAGCAGCAGGCCGCTCATCACGGCCAGCAGCATGCTCAGATTGCCGTACTGGATGGCGTTGGTGAATCCATTGGCACGCGGCAGCTCCATCACGAAGGTCTGGTACAGCGCAACCAGCCCGCTGCCCACTGCGCCGACCGCCACACCCATCCACAGCCAGGCGGCACGGGGCTCGAACGTCATCAGGAAAAAGATGCAGGGCAAGGCCAGGAGGTATTTGACCGGCCGATCCATGCTGCCCCAGCCCCAGGTGGCGCCCACATCCAGCATCCACAGCGCAGCCATGCACGAAAAAGCCGCCGTCAGCCACCAGGCGGCACGCGGCGCAGGGCGGCGCCACCACAGCGGCGCGCTGGCCAGCGTGACCAGCAGCAGCAGCACGGCGCCGTAGGAATAGCCCGAGGGCAGCCACAGCGCCAGCCCCGGGACCATGAACGCGCCAATGCTGGCGCAACGGGAAAACCAGCGGTGGGTATCCTGCAAAGACGTCATCAGCGAATCACCCGCCCCGTCAGGCTGTCGCGGTCGTAGTGCAGGGCGGCGTACCGGAAAAAGCCCTCCAGCGCCACAAACAGGCAGTACAGAAAGCCCGCGCCGCCACACAAAAAGCCCAGCCGGAACACATACAGACGCAAGAACATCGACCCGCCCGACGCCAGGCCCCGCAAGACGCCGCCGCGTTTGCCCGCCTCCGCCCGCTTGGCGGCACCGAGCATCACGTACTGGGTAAGCTTCTCCAGGCTGCCGCGCACCGTGGTGCGTGAGTAGTGCAGCAGCCGCGCCTTGATGAGGCGACGCGGCACCGCTGCGCCACCGGGCAGGGCATGGAGCTGGGCCTGCTCGTGCACCACCCCGGTGTATTCCTTCACCAGCGCACGCACAAACAGGCGCTCGATCTGCGACTGCGACCGGAAATACTTGAGCTCGTGCCCATAGGCCACCATGCGCCAGCGGATGGTCCACACTGCCTGCTCGCCCGAACGGACGATGGCCTGCAGCTCCTGCGCAAACGCGGGTGTCATCACCTCGTCAGCGTCGAGGAAAAACACATAGTCGCCGCGCGAATGCGCCAGCAGCCGGTTGCGCTGCACGGCAAAGCCCTGCCAGTCGGGATAGCTGTGGACTTCGGCGCCCAGGCTTTGGGCGATGGCCACGGTGTTGTCCGTGCTGCCGCTGTCCACCACCAGCAGCTGGTCGGCGAACGCGGCGCTTTTCAGGCAGGCCTCAATACGGTGCGCCTCGTTGTGGGTCAGCACCGCCACGGTCAACGTGGGCGGCGCCGATGCGCCGCCGGTTCCCACGGGCATCAATCAGTGGCCAGCGTGTACGTGCTCGCCCGCCTTCAGGCGGTACACCGTGCCACAGTACGGGCACTTGGCCTCGCCGGTGCGGGCCACATCCAGGTACACCTTGGGGTGGCTGTTCCAGATTTTCATATCGGCCTTGGGGCTGGGGCAGAAAACCCCACCCTGGGCATTGAGGTCCTTGGCCAGGAGTTCGATGGCGGCTTGGGACATGGTGTTCAGACTTTCGCGAGCCAGTGGGCGTAGTTGGAGTTGCGGCCGTTGACGATGTCAAAGAAGGCGCTCTGGATTTTTTCGGTGATGGGGCCGCGTGATCCGCTGCCCAGCTCGATGCGGTCGAGTTCGCGGATGGGCGTGACTTCAGCGGCCGTGCCGGTGAAGAAGGCCTCATCGGCGATGTACACCTCGTCGCGCGTGATGCGCTTTTGCACGATCTCCAGGCCCAGGTCCTTGGCGATGTGGAACACGGTGTTGCGGGTGATGCCGTTCAGGGCACCGGCCGACAGGTCGGGCGTGTAGATCACGCCGTTCTTGATCACAAAGATGTTTTCGCCCGCGCCTTCGGACACAAAACCCGAGCTGTCCAGCAGCAGGGCTTCGTCGTAGCCATCGTCCGTGGCTTCCATGTTGGCGAGGATGGAGTTGGTGTAGTTGCTCACCGCCTTCGCCTGCGTCATGGTGATGTTGACGTGGTGGCGGGTGTAGCTGCTGGTCTTGACGCGGATGCCGCGCTTGAGGCCTTCCTCGCCCAGATAGGCGCCCCAGGCCCAGGCGGCCACCATGAGGTGGATCTGGTTGCCCTTGGGTGAAACACCCAGCTTTTGCGAGCCGATCCAGGTCAATGGACGCAGATAGCAGGATTCGAGCTTGTTTTCACGCACCACGGCCTTCTGGGCTTCGTTCACTTCTTCCTTGGTGAACGGGATCTTCATGCGCAAGATCTTGGCGCTGTTGAAGAGGCGGTCGGTGTGCTCTTCCAGGCGGAAGATCGCCGTGCCGTTGGCGGTGTTGTACGCGCGCACGCCTTCGAAGGCGCCGCAGCCGTAGTGCAGGGTGTGGGTCAGCACATGGATCTTGGCGTCGCGCCAATCGACCATCTGGCCGTCCATCCAGATCTTGCCGTCACGGTCGGCCATCGAGGGAACTACGGGGCTCATGGGAATCCTTTGGTTGCTGTGGGTCGCAAAACCGGGATTTTACGGGGCCGCAGCGGGCCAGGAACCGGGGCACCAGGGTGCAGTGCAGCAAATGGTGCCCCGCCAAGGGCAAGGGCCTGTGCAGCGGTCAGCCTTGGGGGGGAGTGGCGGCCGCTTCGCCCTCCGGCCGCACCAGCGTCCATTTCACCAATTTGCCATGGCGAAACTCGCAGGTCACATGCGACTGGGTGCCGTCTGTCCAGCGGTACACCTCGGGGTCAGCGCCCTCGGGCGACAGCAGTTCCCCCAGCGCCTGCGTCATGGCCACCACATGCATCAGGTTCACGCCCTCAGCCAGCCGGGCATTGAGCATGACCGCACTGCCCACATAGCCGATGGGGCGCTTGGCGGCCTTCTTCATCACATTCACCAGCCGCGTGAAATGCAGCAGGGCCCACATGACCAGCCCGCCCACCACGGCCGCCACACCGGCCCAGCCGTAGGCTGTAAAACCAAACCCGACCAGGGCCACCGCCCCCAGGGGCACCAGGATATTGCGCAGATTCATAGGCTGGGATTGTCTTACGGCCTCAACCGTGTGTGGCTGTGGGCATTGCTTACAAGCCCCGCACCACGTTCATGGCCTCTTCCACCCGCTCCACCGCGTGGATGGTCAGCCCCTCAATGGGTTTCTTGGGCGCATTGGCCTTGGGCACCACGGCCACACTGAAACCGAGCTTGGCAGCTTCCCTCAGGCGCTCCTGGCCGCGGGGCGCGGGCCGCACCTCGCCCGCCAGCCCCACCTCGCCAAACGCCAGAAAGCCGCGCGGCAGCGCCTTGCCGCGCAGGCTGGAGGTGATGGACAGCATCACCGCCAGGTCGGCCGCTGGCTCGCTGATGCGCACGCCGCCCACGGCATTCACGAACACGTCCTGGTCCATGCACGCAACCCCCGCGTGGCGGTGCAGCACGGCGAGCAGCATGGCCAGCCGGTCCTTGTCCAGGCCCACCGAGAGGCGCCGCGGGCTGGGGCCGCCGCTGTCCACCAGGGCCTGGATCTCCACCAGCAGCGGGCGCGTGCCCTCCAGCGTCACCATCACGCAGCTGCCGGGCACGGGCTCGGAATGCTGGCTCAAAAAGATGGCGCTGGGGTTGCTCACGCCCTTGAGGCCCTTCTCGGTCATCGCAAACACGCCGATTTCGTTGACCGCGCCGAAGCGGTTTTTGATGGCCCGCACCAGGCGGAACTGGCTGTGCGTGTCGCCTTCGAAGTACAGCACCGTGTCCACCATGTGCTCCAGCACGCGCGGCCCGGCCAGAGCACCTTCCTTGGTCACATGCCCCACCAGCACGATGGCCACGCCCGAGGCCTTGGCACAACGCGTGAGGTGCGCCGCACATTCGCGCACCTGCGCCACGGAGCCGGGCGCGGACGTGAGCTGGTCGGAGTACACGGTCTGGATCGAGTCGATCACGGCCACCGCAGGCTGCATGGACTCGATGGTCGCCAGGATCTTTTCGAGCTGGATCTCGGCCAGCACGTTGACCTGGCTGTGGTCCAGCCCCAGGCGGCGCGAGCGCAGGGCCACCTGGGCACCGCTTTCCTCACCCGTCACATACAAGGTGGGCAGCCCTGCGCGCTGCAGCGCATCCAGCGCCTGCAACAGCAGTGTGGACTTGCCAATGCCCGGGTCGCCGCCGATCAGCACCACACCACCTTCGACAATGCCGCCGCCCAGCACACGGTCCAGCTCGTCGATGCCGCTCGGTGTGCGCTCCACATCGCTGGCCTCGATGGCCGACAGCGGCATCACGGCCTGCGCCTGGGCCAGGCCCGCAAACTGCGAGCCGCTGTAGCGGTTCTTGCCCGGCCCGGCCTCGGCCACCTGCTCGATCAGCGTGTTCCAGGCACCGCAGGCCGGGCATTTGCCCAGCCAGCGCGGGCTGGTACCGCCGCATTCGGTGCAGGTGAACGTGGTTTTTTCTTTGGCCATGGCAGGTGTCGTTGAGGCTGCCCCGAAGTGGGGGCAGCCGACTATAGCGGCCATGCCCACTGGAATAGCAACAGCCCGTACGATGGCGGGCTTGGCACTGCCGCACGGAGTTCAGATTGCAGACACCCACCAACCGCTTCAAACAGGCCATGGCCCAGGGCCAGGCGCAGATCGGCCTGTGGCTCGGGCTGGCCGATGCCTACAGCGCCGAAATCCTAGCGGGCACCGGCTACGACTGGCTGCTGGTCGATGGCGAACATGCGCCCAATGACCTGCGCTCCATCCTGCACCAGCTGCAGGCCATCGCCAGCGCCACCAGCGCGCTGCCCCCCGGCGTGCAGGCGCCCCACCCCATCGCACGCGTCCCCGTGGGCGACACGGCACTGATCAAACAGTACCTGGACATCGGCGCACAGACCCTGCTGGTGCCCATGGTGGACACGGCCGAGCAAGCCCAGCAGCTGGTGCGCGCCACGCGCTACGCGCCCGAGGGTGTGCGCGGCATGGGCAGCGCGCTCGCCCGCTCGTCGCGCTGGCAGGCCTACCCCCAGTATGTGCACGAGGCCAACCAGCAGATCTGCCTGCTGGTGCAGGCAGAAACGGTGGAAGCCATGGCCCACCTCGACGCCATCGCCGCCACGCCAGGGGTGGACGGCGTGTTCATCGGCCCGGCCGACCTGTCGGCTTCCATGGGTCACCCCGGCAACCCAGGGCACCCTGACGTGCAGGCCGCCATCCACGACGGCATCACCCGCATCCTGCGTGCGGGCAAAGCGCCAGGCATCCTGGCCACCACCGAATCCCAGGCGCGCCAGTGGTTGGCGGCGGGCGCACTGTTTGTGGCCGTGGGCGTGGACACCATGCTGCTGGTCAGCGCTGCGCAGAATCTGCTGGCGCGCTTTCGCGCCGACGCTGGGGGCACACCAGCGCGCCCTGCGGGCTACTGAAGCCCACAAGACACCACACACCGATTCACCACGACACTCACCGGAAGACAAAGGCACGACCACCATGAAAGTTTGTATTTACGGCGCAGGCGCCATCGGAGGTTGGCTGGGCGTGGCCCTGGCGCAAGCGGGCCACCCGGTCAGCATGGTGGCGCGCGGCGACACGCTGCGCGCCCTGCAGGCCGAGGGGCTGCGCATGCGGCGCGCGGACGGCACCTTGGCACAGGTGGCAGTCACGACCCACAGCGACCCGGCGGCACTGGGCGTGCAGGACCTGGTGGTGGTCGCCGTCAAGGCCCCGGGCCTGCCCGACGTGGCGCGCGCCATGGCGCCCTTGATCGGGCCCGACACCATCGTGCTCACCGCCATGAACGGCGTGCCGTGGTGGTTTCTCGACGGCTTTGGCGGCGCGGCGCAGGGGCGTGCCCTCGAATCCGTGGACGCGGGGGGCGTGATTGCCCAGGCCATCCCGGCGCGCAACGTGGTGGGCAGCGTGGTGCACACCAGCTGCTCGCTCGAAGCGCCGGGTTTCGTCAAACAGCATTTCGGCAACCGCCTCATCGTGGGCGAGCCGGACGGCAGCCAGAGCGCGCGCCTGCAAGCGTTGGCCGACACGCTGCAGCGCGGTGGCATCGATGTGGAGGTGAGCAGCTGCATTCAGAAGGACATCTGGTTCAAGCTGTGGGGCAACCTCACCATGAACCCCATCAGCGCGCTCACCGGCGCCACTACCGACCGCATCCTGGACGACGAGCTGGTGCGCGGTTTTGTGAGCGCCGTGATGCTGGAAGCCAAGGCCATCGGCGACCAACTGGGCCTGCCGATTGACCAGCAGCCCGAGGACCGCCACGCCGTCACGCGCAAGCTGGGCGCGTTCAAGACCTCGATGCTGCAGGACGTGGAAGCGAACAAGCCGATGGAGATCGACGCCCTGGTGGGCGCGGTGCGCGAGCTAGGCCAGATCACCGGCACGCCCACGCCCCACACCGACGCACTGCTGGGCCTCACGCGGCTGATGGCGCGCACGCGTGGCCTGTACTGAGTCATTTCAAGCAAAATCGACTGCAGGCGCTAGTGGAATATGCGTCAACAGCTATTTAATTCATAGCAAACCAACCATGACCCAACTCACGCTGTACTACACCCCCGGCACCTGCGCGCAGGCCGTTCGCATCGCTTTGGAAGAAGCGGGCGCCCCCTACGACCTGGTGCGCGTGGACTTCGCCGCTGGCCAGCAACGCACGCCCGAATACCTGGCGGTGAACCCCAAGGGCCGCGTGCCCGCGCTGGCCACGCCGCACGGCACGCTGACCGAAACCCCGGCGCTGCTGGCCTATGTGGCGCAGAGCTTTCCAGAGGCGCGCCTGGCGCCCGCCGACGCGCATGGCTTTGCGCGCCTGCAAGAGTTCCACAGCTACCTCGCGTCCACGGTGCACATCGCCCACGCCCACCGCCCCCGCGCCAGCCGCTGGGCGGACGAGCCCGAAGCCCACGCCGCCATGCAGCGCAAGGTGCCACAGAACATGACCGAGTGCTTTCACCTCATCGAAACCCACTACCTGCCGCAAGCGGACCAGGGGCCCTGGGTGATGGGCGAGCAATACACCGTGGCCGACGGCTACCTGTTCACCATCGGCACCTGGCTGCACAGCGATGGCGTGGACATCGCCCAGTTCCCGAAGGTGTTTGCACACACGCAGCGCATGCTGCAGCGCCCCGCCGTGCAGCGCGCACTTGCCTGATACGCCACCTGCGGACGCAAAAAAGCCCCGGTGCTTCTGGCTCGAAGCACCGGGGCTTTTTGCTGGCAACCGGGATCAGTTCACCTTCAGATACCGCCAGTCGATGCGGTTGTCGGCGCGGTGGATGATGTCCACCTTCTTGGTGCCCGCCCACGGAATCACCTGGTTGTACAGCGGGATGTGCGACACCAGTTCATGCTCCTTGATCAGCGCCTGCTCGATCAGGCCGTTGCGCGTGGCGGTGTCCGTTTCCTTCTTCACACGCTCGATCAGCGCGTCCATTTGCGGGTCGGAGAACCGGCCCAGGTTGAAGTTGCCATCCCCACCAGCACCGGGCGAGCGCACCAGCGACTGCAGGCTGTAGAACGCGTCAAACGTGGGCACGCCCCATCCCAGCAGGTAGATGCTGGCTTCGTTGCGCTGGATCATCGGGAAGTAGGTGGCAAACGGCAGCGAGCGCAGCTTGGCCTTGACTCCCACCTTGGCCCAATGTGACGTGATAGCCTGGCACAGCTGCTCGTCGTTGATGTAGCGGCCCGCGCTGCAGGCAAAGTCCACCTCAAACCCGTTGGGGTAGCCCGCATCGGCCAGCAGCTTTTGCGCGGCCTTGGGGTCGAAGGGGTAGCGCACATCGGCCTTCTTAGTCCAGCCGTTGACCTGGTTGGCAATCAGCGTACCCGTGGGCTGGGCCAGGCCGCGCAGCACCACGCGCTGGATGGACTGGATGTCGATCGCCTGGTACAGCGCCTTGCGCACGCGCAGGTCTTTCAGCGGGTTCTTGCCCTTCACATCCGAGCCGGGCAGCTCGTCGCGGAACTGGTCCAGACCCAGGAAGATGGTGCGGTACTCCGGCCCTTCGAGCACCTGCAGGGTGGGCGTCTGCTTGATGCGCGCCAAGTCTTGCAGGCTGGGGTCGATCACAAAGTCAATCTCACCCGACAGCAGCGCCGCCGTGCGCGTGGCGTCGGCCTTGATGGGGGTGTAGACGATCTCGGTCAGGTTGGTGGGGTACTTGCCCTTGCCCCACCAGTGCGGGTTGGGCTCCAGCACCACGCGCTGGTCGGGTGCCCACTGCTTGAGCTGGTACGGGCCGGTGCCCAGCGCATTGCGGTGGGCGTACGTTTCGTCCTTGGTCTTGATGTCCTTGGGCTCGACCGACTTGTTCTTTTCGGCCCAGGCGCGGCTCATGATGCGCAGCTCGGTCAGCTGGTTCACCAGCACCGGGTTGGGCAGGTCGGAGTGGATGTCGATGGTGTAGGCATCGACCTTTTCCACGCGGTCAATGCCCTGGGTGTAGACGGCGAAGTTGGAGGTCTTGGCCTTGGCCCGCTCCAGCGAGAACTTGGCGTCGTCGGCCGTGAACTCGCTGCCGTCGCTGAACTTCACGCCCTTGCGCAACGTCAGGCGCAGCTGCGTGGGCTTGACCAGCTTCCACTCGGTGGCCAGCGACGGCTCGGGCTTGAAGGTCTTGCTGTTGTATTCGACCAGCGTGTCGTACACAGCGCCGTGCATGGTGTTGTTCACGCCCACGTTCTGGGTGTGGATGTCCCAGGTGGAAATATCCACCGAGCGGGACCAGCGGAAGGTCTTGGCCTGCACAGCCATCGGAAGCGCCGTGGCCAGCGCGGCCGCGAGCAAGAGGGTCTTGAAACGCATGGGGGAATAACTCCAGATCAGTCAGTCCCCCACTATGGCGCAAGTCGCGTCTCCGTGTAACGAACTTGTATTTGTTAGCTTAGAACCATCACCATGGCCAAACCCATCATCGTGACGGCCGTGCCAGCGTCCAGCACCCGCCACGCACCGGGCGATGCGAACAAAGGCGCCAGCCAGCGCGAGCCAAACCCGAGGGTCAGGAACCACAAGGCGCTGGCCAGCGAGCCCCCGGCGGCAAAGGTGGCACGGCCCCAGGTGGGGTACGGGGTGGCCATGGTGCCCAGCAGCAGCACGGTGTCCAGGTACACATGCGGGTTCAGCCAGGTCAGCGCCAGCACCGTGAGCACGGTGGTGCGCAGGCTGGCGCCCGGCCCATTGGCGGACACCAGCAGTTGGGCGGGCTTGAAGGCCCGGCTGGCGGCCTGCACGGCGTAGGCGGCCAGGAAGAGCGCGCCCGCCCAGCGCATGAACTGCGCCCACTCGGGCCGCGCCAGCAGCACCCCGCCCATGCCCCACACGCCCGCCTGCAACAGCACCGCATCGGACAGCGCGCACACCAGCACCACCGGCATCACATGCTCGCGCCGCAGGCCCTGGCGCAGCACAAAGGCGTTTTGTGCGCCAATGGCCATGATCAGAAGGGCCGTCGAAGTGAATCCGTGAAGAAAGGCAGTGGTGCTCATGGGCGTGGATTGTGGGGATCGCATTCTCGTCACGCCAGCTATACTTTTTAACGATCCGTCAAAATGGCTAACGCACCATGCGCCTCGACTCTGCCCAGCTCAACGCCTTTGCCACCGTGATCGACGAGGGCAGCTTCGAGCGGGCCGCCGCCGTGCTGCACGTCACCCGCTCGGCGGTTTCACAGCGCGTGAAACTGCTGGAAGAACGCGTGGGCCAGGTGCTGGTGCGCCGCGCCACGCCCTGCACACCCACCGAAGCCGGGCAGGCGCTGTACCGGCATGCACGCGAAGTGGCACTGAGCGAGACCGACGCGCTGGCCACCATTGGCGGTGGGCAGCACACGTCCACGCGCCTGGCCATTGGCGTCAATGCCGACTCGCTGGCCACCTGGTTCCCGCACGCCATGGCCCAGGCAGCCGAGGGCCAGAGCATCACCTTCGACATCCATGTGGAGGACCAGGACCATTCAGCCAACCTGCTGCGCGAAGGCCGCGTGATGGCCGCCGTGACGGCCGACCCGCAACCCGTGCAGGGCTGCAAGGTGCTCCCGCTGGGCACGCTGCGCTACCGGGCGCTGGCCAGCCCCGCGTTCATGCAGCGCTACTTTTCCCAGGGGGTGACCGCTGCTGCGCTGGCTACGGCGCCCATGCTGGTGTTCAACCGCAAGGATGCGCTGCAGGCCCGGTTTGTGGGGCGCATCACGCGCCGCAAACTCACGCCGCCCGTGCACTGGCTGCCCGAGGCAAACGCGTTTGTCATGGCCACCCGGGCCGGGCTGGGTTGGGGCATGACGCCCGACCCGATGGTGCAGCACGACCTGGAGACTGGCACGCTGGTCGAGCTGATTCCGGGCAAGCCGGTGGACGTGCCGCTGTACTGGCAATGCTGGCGCCTGAACGTGCAGGCGCTGCACCACATGACCGAAGCAGTGCAGCGGGCGGCGGGGCTTACCCTGCTGCGCTGAGTAGTCCAGTGAACCTGAAAAATCGACGGTACGCCGGTGTTCCAAGGACTGCAACGCTGCACTGCGACTCGTGGGGCCCCGGCCCTTTGGGTGAGTGCCTAGCCGCCCCGCATGCGGGGCGGCTAGGTACTCACGTACCGCCGATTTCTCAGGTTCACTGGACTAAGTCTTCGTGGTGGTCGGCGGCGCCACGTTTCCAGTAGGCGGAGATGCGCATGCGCTTGGCGTCCACGCCGGGCTTGGCGAGCATGGCGCGGCGCACGGCGGCCATCTCGCTGTGTTCGCCGGCTGCCCAGACAAACCCAGCGCCGGTTGGCAGCGCCAGCGCTTCCACGGCGGCGGGCAGCGCGCTCACCCATTGCAGGTCGAGCTGTGCCGCACTGGCCAGCGCGCGCTGGTCGGCTGGGTTGCGCACCTGGATGCGCACCGTGGCCTGGGTGTGGGCGGGCAGCTCGGCCAGGCGGCGGGCGATGGCGGGCAGCGCGGTTTCGTCGCCCAGCAGCCAGTGCCAGTCAAACCCGGTGGGCACTACCATGCTGCCGCGCGGCCCGGCAATGCCCACCCAGTGGCCGACGGCGGCACTGGCGGCCCAGTCAGTGGCGGGGCCTGCGTCGTGCAGGGCGATTTCGATGTCCAGCTCGCCCGTGGCGGCGTCATGGCGTGCAGGGGTGTAGTCGCGCAGCACGGGGCGCGGATCGGGGAAAACCGGGCGCCCGTCCTGCAGGGACGGCAGCGAGGGGCGCTCCTGGCCCGGCTGGGGCAGGATGAGCTTGAGATGGTCGTCAAACCCCGCGCTCACAAACCCGGCCAGCTCGGGCCCGGCCAGGGTGAGCCGCACGAAACTTGGGCTGACGGCGGTGCGCCGCACCACCTGGAGGTGGCGGGCTTGCAAGGGATGGCGGACACGTTCGACGGCAAGGTGTGCAGCGTCAATCGGGGGCGTGGCGGTGGGCAGAGGTGCGTTCATGGCTTAAAATGTTGATTTAGTCAACCAATGATCTGCGCATTGGTTGATTTTGTCAACCACATTTCGCCATGACGACCCACGCACCCGCCGATGTCTTTGAAGCCATGCACGACCTGCTGCATGCCTACCGGGCGCACATGGTGCGCACGATGGCCGCCATCCACCCCGACCTGACGCACAACGAAGTGCGGGCGCTGATGTTCGTGGGGCGCCACCCTGGCACCACGCAGCGCGAACTGGTGGCGCACAGCGGTGCCGACAAGGCACAGGTGGCCCGCATGGTGGGGATGCTGCAGGACAAGGGTTGGCTGGAGAGCGCACCGAATGCCGAGGACAAGCGCAGCCGCTGCCTGCGCCTGAGCGCCCAGGGTGCGGCCCTGCACCAGGCGCTGCGCGACGCCCGCCGGGGGCTGGCGGCGTCGCTGCTCAAGGGGTGTGACGACGCCACGCAGGCCCAGCTGCTCGCCCTGCTGGCACAGGTACGCAGCAACCTGGACGCCATCGACACCGGCTGCCAGGGCGGCCGGGACTGCCGCAGCTAGCGACGGGAAGGGAGGCGCAGGAGGCCCGCCCCCGCTCCAAGAGGGAAAAATGGTGAAAACCGGGGCCTAGCGCTTTATGGATATACATTTATAGCTATCAATTGAGTAGCATTTCATCTTTTCCATCACTGCCCCTGGATCACCCGCACGGCCTGGGGCAGCGACTGCACGCCGGGCATGAAATGGTCGATGGAGGCGCCCAGCACCACGGCGCAGACCAGCGCGCCCAGCAGCGGCTTCCAGGTCAGGCGCACGGCAGCCGTGAGCCAGCCCTCGCGCTCCACGCCCACAGCGGCACGGGCGGTGGCCACCGAGAAGGCGATCTCTACCGCCACCGTGAGCAGCACGTCCCAGCCAAAGAACAGCATGGCCAGCGAGCCCGCGCCAAAGATGATCGCCGCGCCGATGAGAAAAATCGCCACCACGGGCACCACCACCACCGCGCCTTCGTCGGCGCTGCCAATGGCGTCGGCGGCGCCGCTGGCCAGGTCGCCCAGCGCGCTGGAATCGCTGCCGGAGCCCCCGCTGGACAGGCCCTGCGTCCACGCACCGCCAAAGTCACCGGATGCGCCGCCGCCGCCAAAATCACCGCCGCCGGTGCGCGGCAGCGGCACCTGGCCACTGCCGCCGCCGGAAGACCCGCTGGGCCAGGACACATCGGGCACATCCAGGCTGCTGCCGTCGTGATGGGATGCTCGTTCCTGCTGCACCAGCCGCGCCGCCCAGGCGCGCAACACCAGCAGGTAGCCCAGGTAGCCGACCGAGAGGGTCACGAAATACCGCAGCGCCAGCGACTCCACGCCCAGCAGCATCTGCACATGGGAGGTGCACCACATCAGCAGCAGCGTGAAACTGCCGATCAGCAGCCCATGCCAGCGCAGGCTGTAGCGCTGCTGCAGGGTGCGCGCCACCGTGCCGTGGTGCGGCATGCGCACGGAGCGCCAGGTGGAGGTTTTCTTCTTACTGTGGTCGCTGCGGGAAGTGGCCATGGAGGGAACGCCTGCGGTGAAAAGTGGGTGGTCGCCGGCCGCATGTTCGACCAGAACCGCGCCATTTCACACCAGTTTGCCGCGCCGCTGCAGCCCTGCATACGGCCGTGCGTGAACTTGTCGACGAATCAGGCGTTGCCGTCCACCGACACCGGCACCCGCTGGGCCAGCGCCGTCAGCAGCTCCCAGCTCACGGTGCCCGCAGCGGCGGCCACCTCGTCCACACCCAGCACCGTGCCGTTGCTGGCCTGGCCCCACAGCGTGACCTCGCTGCCAAACCCTGCGGCCACGCCCGCCTGCTGCAGCGGCGTGAGATCCACCGTGATCATGTCCATGCTCACCCGCCCCACCAGCCGCGTGCGGATGCCGTTGACCAGCACGGGTGTGCCGGTGTCGCAGTGGCGCGGGTAGCCGTCGGCATAGCCGCAGGCCGCCACGCCAATCAAGAGCGGCCCCTCGGCCGTGAAGCGCGAGCCATAGCCCACGGTGTCGCCCGCCTGCAGCTGCTGCGTAGCGATGAGGCGGGTGGCGAGGGTCATGGTGGGGCGCATGCCCCAGTGTGTGGCGGTGTGCTCCGGGTAGTCGGGGGCGCTGCCATACAGCGCGATGCCGGCCCGCACCCAGTCGGCACGCACGCGTGCGTCCGCCGCATGGCGCAGGGTGGCGGCGCTGTTGCTCAGCGTGCGCTCGCCCGGCAGGTCTTGCGCTGCGGTGTTGAACACGGCCAGCTGGTGCGCCACGCCCCGGGGGCCATCGGCGTCGCTGAAGTGGGTCATGAACGAAATTTCGTCCACCTGCGGCAGCGCATTGAGGCGCGCCCAGGCCGCGCGAAAGCGCTGGGGCGCAAAGCCCAGGCGGTTCATGCCCGAGTTCATCTTGAGGAACACACGGTGCGGCACCTGCGTCTTGTGGGCGGCCAGCATGTCGATCTGCTCGTCGCAATGCACTGCGTGCCACAGGCCCAGGCGCGAACACAGCTCCAGGTCGCGCGGCTCGAACACGCCTTCGAGCAGCAGGATGGGCCCGCGCCAGCCCAGATGGCGCACGCGCTCGGCCTCGGCCAGGTCCAGCAGCGCGAAACCGTCGGCGCCGCGCAGGCCTTCGTACGCGCGCTCGATGCCGTGCCCGTAGGCATTGGCCTTGACCACAGCCCAGACCTTGGCATCAGGGGCCGCCTGTCGGACACGCTCCAGGTTGTGGTGCAGGGCGGCGGTGTGGATGGTGGCGGCAATGGGACGGGGCATGGGGTTTGACCGGGTGGGAAGCACCGGATTCTGGCACCGTGGCCGTTTATCCGCGTGATATAACCGTCCGTCACTTGCCAGGGTCCCCACATTTAACAGGGCATCAGCCGAACTGATGCTGCCACCAGCCATTCGATGAAGCGCGGTTTTTACACCATCATGTCGGCGCAGTTTTTCAGCTCGCTGGCCGACAACGCACTTTTCGTGGCCGCCGTGGAGCTTCTGCGTACAGAAGGTGCCCCCGAGTGGCAGCGCGCCGCCCTGGTGCCCATGTTTGCGCTCTTCTATGTGGTGCTGGCGCCTTTTGTCGGCGCCTTTGCCGACGCCCTACCCAAAGGCAAGGTCATGTTTGTCAGCAACGCCATCAAGGTGGTGGGCTGCCTCATGATGCTGTTTGGCTCGCACCCGCTGATGGCTTATGCGGTGGTGGGGCTGGGTGCGGCGGCTTACTCGCCCGCCAAATACGGCATCCTCACCGAGTTGCTACCGGCCTCGCAACTGGTCAAGGCCAATGGCTGGATCGAGGGGCTCACCATTGCGTCCATCATCCTCGGCGTGCTGTTTGGCGGCCAGCTGGTGGGGCAGCACCTGTCGCACATGCTGCTGGGCATCGACATCCCCATGATCGACACCGGCGTGGACACGCCCGCCGAATCCGCCATCGCCGCTCTGATTGCGGTGTATGCGCTGGCGGCCTGGTTCAACACCCGCATCCCGCACACCGGGGTGGAGATGCGCCCCCTGCGCGCCGACCCTTCGCGCAGCGTGCTGGCCAACGCACTCAATCTGCTGCCCGACTTCTGGGCCTGCAACGGCCGCCTGTGGCGCGACAAGCTCGGCCAGATCTCACTGGCCACCACCACCCTGTTCTGGGGCGCAGGCGGCAACCTCAAGTTCATCGTGCTGGCCTGGGCGGCTGTGGCGCTGGGCTACAACACCACGCAGGCCTCGGCCCTCACCGGTGTGGTGGCCATCGGCACGGCCGTGGGCGCGGTGGTGGCGTCCATGCGCATGCGCCTGGACATGGCCACCAAGGTGATCCCGCTGGGTATTGGCATGGGGCTGTTGCTGATCCTCATGGTGTTCATCAGCAACATCTGGCTGGCGATACCCTTCCTCATCCTGCTGGGCGGCCTGGGCGGCTACCTGGTCGTGCCCATGAACGCGCTGCTGCAGCACCGGGGCCACAACCTGATGGGCGCGGGCCGGTCGATTGCTGTGCAGAACTTCAACGAACAGGCCTGCATCCTGGGCCTGGGCGCGTTCTACAGCCTGTCGCTCAAGCTGGGGCTGTCGGTGTTTGGCGCGATCGTCACCTTTGGCCTCGTGGTGGCCGGAATCATGTGGATCATCCGCCGCTGGCACCAGCGCAACTGCATCAACTACCGCGACGAAGTGAACCACTTGCTGGACATTGCGCGGCACGATACGCACCACTGAATCCCCCTGAGTCGCCTTCGGCGCCTTCCCCCTGAGGGGGACGCACCCGCTGGCCTGGCAGATCCAGTTCCACGGGTGCACTGGCCTTGGGGCGTGCCTGTTTTGAGCGCTGTGTGACTTGGCGCAAATTGCTACATAATTTATAGCTTCCAGCGCTTATCCATAAAGCGCTAGAGCCTATTTTTACTCTCAATGCAATCTCCCCTGCCCTTTGCCGCCCTGCTGTTCAACGCTTTCGTCTGGGGCCTGGCGTGGTGGCCGTTTCAGCGCATGCACCAGGCGGGGCTGCATCCGCTGTGGGCCACGGCGTCGATGTACGCCGTGGTGCTGGTGGCGCTGCTGGCCTGGCGGCCGGGGATCCTGGCGCAGGTGCGGGCGCACCCGCAGCTGTGGCTGCTGGCGCTGGCCTCGGGGCTGAACAACGTGGCCTTCAACTGGGCCGTGACCATTGGCGACGTTGTGCGCGTGATCCTGTTGTTCTACCTGATGCCCGCCTGGGCCGTGCTGCTGGCCTGGCGCATTCTGGGCGAGCGCCCCACGCCCTCGGCGCTGCTGCGCCTGGCGCTGGCCTTTGGAGGCGTGGTGCTGGTGCTGCTGCCCGAGGGCGCGCCCGCCACGCGCCTGCTGCAGAACCTGTCTCTGGCCGACGGCCTGGCCCTGCTGGGCGGCTTCATGTTCGCGCTCACCAACGTCACGCTGCGCCGCCTGCACGCCGTGCCCGGGCCTGCGCGCATGGTCACCATGTTCGGCGGCTGCATGCTCATGGCGCTGGTGGTGGCCTGCATCGGACTGCAAGTGGGTGTGGTGGAGCCTTTCCCTGCCCCCAACAGCACCTGGGTCGTCACCGGCCTGCTGCTGGCGGGGGTGCTCATGCTGGGCAACTGGGCGCTGCAGTTCGGCGCCGCGCGCCTGGCGGCGGGCACCACGGCGCTGGTGATGCTGTCGGAGGTGATGTTTGCCAGCGTGTCGTCGGCCCTGCTGGGCGCCGCCACCCTGAGCACGCGGACCGTGCTGGGTGGCGCGCTGATCCTGCTGGCATCCTTGCTCGCGGCGCTGCAGTTTCGCCGCCCCGGCGCCACGGCCCACTGAGCAGGCCACGCGCCGCACGCGGATTGGCGGCAGGGGCTACCATGGCCCGTCAATCCCAACCCCGGAGGTTCCGCATGCCCACCAACATCTACGACTTTGAAGCCCAGCAGATGAACGGCAAGACCGTGCCCTTGTCGCAGTACAAGGACAAGGTCCTGCTCATCGTGAACACTGCCAGCGCCTGCGGCTTCACGCCCCAGTTCGGCGGGCTCGAAGAGCTGCACAAGCAATATGCCGACAAGGGTCTGGTGGTGCTGGGATTCCCCTGCAACCAGTTCGGCAGCCAGGACCCCGGCAGCAACGACGAGATCGCCAGCTTCTGCCAGCTCAACTACGGCGTGAGCTTTCCGATGATGGCCAAGATCGACGTGAATGGCGCCAATGCCTCACCCCTGTACCAGTGGCTGGCCGCCGAAGCCCCGGGCCTGCTGGGCAGCAAGGCCATCAAGTGGAATTTCACCAAGTTCCTGGTCGGCAAGGACGGCCGGGTGATCCGCCGCTATGCGCCGCAGGATGCGCCGAAGAAGCTGGCGGGGGATATCGAGGCAGCGCTGGCCGCCTGAATCACCGACCTGTTCAGCCTGCGGCAGGCGTAGCAGGGGGCGACCACCGGCACAACACCCGCTCCCGGCCCGTGGCAGGATGGGTGTCGACCAGCCCCTCCACCAAGCCATGGCGTGCGTAGAAGCGCCGCGCGCCGTGGTTGGCCGTGGCCACATGCAGGGTCCAGCCCCCTGGGCACAGGCGATGCACCTGTTGCAGCAATTCGGCCCCCACGCCTTGGCCCTGGCAATCGGGATCTACAAACAGCTGGTGCAGATGGGCGCAGGCCACATCCAGCACCAGGAACGCCGTGACCTCTGGCCCTTCGGCACACACCAGCGTGACACAGGGCGGACCGAATTCCGCACTGACCCGCGCCTCCCATTGGCCGGGCGGAGCCACCGACTCCACCGACGGATTGGCGGAGCACCAGGCCCGGCGCCACACGCGGGCCAGGCTGGCAGAGTCGGCGTCGGTCGCGGGCCGCATGAAAGGCAGGACGGCAGAAGCTATTGCGCTGGGCGGCATGGCGGTATTGTCAGCGCACGGGGGGTACCGGGTCTGCACACAATCCCACTTCCGTCAGCCTGGCCGATGGCACCTGGCTTCGGCCGGGTAACCCGAACAACGGCCGCAACCATCCCACACGCTGCACGACCGCCGTCAGCCCCCAGCAGAGCCCCACCGTCCCGGCCACCACGGCCAGCGGCTCCACCACCGGCCCCAGCTGCGCAGGCGCCAGCCACACCACCAGCACGATGATGGCCGTCTGGTGCAGCAGGTACCAGGGGTAGACCGACTCACTGGCCCAGCGCAGCCAGGGCCAGGGCCGATTGAGGCGGTGATGGGCCCAACCCAGGATAGTGAGCAGGGCCGCCCACAGGTACACGTCTGCCAGCACGCGCAGCGGCCAGCGCGCGGACCGCACGCCGTGCTGCTGCGCCAGGCCCAGCAGACCCAGGTACAGAACCAGCAGCACCAGCGCCAGGCCGAGGGTGCGCCAGCGCAGGCGCACCAGTTCGACCCACAGACCGGTATCCAGCCCGATCCAGTAGCCGTAGACAAACACCGTGAAGTACACGGCGTGCAGCCACCCGTCATGGACCAGGTCGTGCGTGGGCGGCAAATGCGGCCACAGCAGCACCGAATACAGCGCCAGCGGCAGCACGGGCACCACCATCAGTGCAGCGCCCCGCAGCCCGGTGAAGGCACGGCGCAGGCGCTGCCCGGCGGCGGATTCGGCCAAGGGCAGCAGCGCCGCCAGCACCACGGTGTAGGCCCACAGGTAGGCCAGGTACCACAGATGGTTCCAGGTGACGCCCGCGTGCCAGCCGTCAAATGCGCCCGGCGGCCAGGTGCTGCCGCTGTAGTAGCGCAGCAGAAAGGCGCCGAAGCCCGGCGCGATGAGCCCGTTGGCCACCCCCTGCGCGTAGGGCTGGTAGGGCACGATGACGGCCATGCCAAAGGCCAGCGGCACCAGCAGGCGCAGGCTGCGCAGCCGCACCAGCCCCGCCACCGACTGCCCCCGCCGGACCAGCCCGAAGGCCAGGCCCGAGACCAGGAACACCAGGTCCATGCGCCAGAGGTTGAGCGCGCGCATGGGCGCCTGCAGCCATTCCGCCACGTACGGGCTTTTGAGGTGCCAGTGCCAGTCGGCCACGTAATACATGGCCACGTGGTACAGGATGACCAGGGCAAAGGCCAGCGCCCGCAGCGCGTCGATGTCATGGCGGCGGACGGGGGTGGAGGCACAGGAAGGTGTAGACATGGCACAACGCAGACAGGGTAGGCACAGGGCCCGATGCTGCGGCCCCGCCCCTTCTCACGGCACCGCCGGGGGACGGGCCGGGGTGCCCCTGGGACCAGTGGCGGGCAGGAGGGACGAAAAGAAACCGCCCCAGGGAAACTCCCGCCCGGCGGCGCACGGCCCTGCCTACACTTGCCACCCATGACCGCCCCCGCGCCCGCCTGGATCGACCGCTACCCCCACGACCGCGCCCTGCGGCGCCGTGCGGAAGTCAGCTTCTGGGCCGTGGTGCTGCTGGTGCAGGCGACCTTCAACACGGTGGTGACCCGGATCGAACTGCGCAGCGCCGGGCGGACCGTGGCCGCGTGGGAGCCGCTGCTGTGGGAGCTGACGAGCGCGCTGGTGGTGGCTGCGCTGATCCCGGCCGTGGTGGCGTTCGAGCGGCGCTTTGTGCTGCGCTGGGGCACGCTGCGGCGCCATCTGCCCTGGCACGTGCTGGCCAGCGTGGCCTACTGCACCGTGCACCTGGCGGGCATGTGGGCGCTGCGCCATGCGGGCTATGCGGCCCTGGGCGAGCGCTACCAGCCGCCAAGCTGGTGGGCGCAGTGGGGGTATGAATACCTGAAAGACGTGCGCAGCTACGCGCTCACGGTGTGCGCGCTGGTCAGCTACCGCTTCTTGCTGCTGCGCCTGCAGGGCGAGGCGCGCGTGCTGGATGCCCCCGAACCGCCCGCGCCACAGGTGCAGGACGTGCCCGAAACGCCCGCCGCGCAAGCCCCGGCATCAACGCCCGAAACCCCGCACGCCCCGCCCGCACAACGCCCCGAACGCTTCCTGGTGCGCAAGCTGCGCCGCGAGTTCCTGATCGCCGCAGGCGACATCGCCTGGCTGCAGGCCCAGTCCAACTACGTGGGCCTGCATGTCAATGGGCACGACTACCTGCTGCGCTCCACGCTCACCGACTTCCTCACCCAGCTGGACCCGTCACGCTTTGTGCGTGTGCACCGCAGCTACGCGGTCAATCTGGACGCCATCGCCGTGATCGAGCCGCTGGACAGCGGCGACGCGCGCCTGGTGATGAAGGACGGCAGCAGCGTGCCCTGCAGTCGGCGCTACCGGGACGGGCTGGCGCCCCGCGCGGGCTAAATACCTCGGGAGCTGTTCAAGCCCCATACCCGACTGCGTTCACAAAACACAACCCTTCACGCTGAGCGTGGACGGCTTGCGGCGATCAAACGCGAATCGATGTCAGTTATTCATTGTTCTGCGCGCCACCCTCCACGCATAAAACTGGCGCGGCCAAGGCCAGTGCCCCCGCGCAAGGGCCGCCCCGCCGCGCTGGGGGCGTACCCCTCCCGACTCGCGCAGCGAGGAGAGAGAGGGGGAAGGCGCGAAGCGACTCAGGGGGTGTTTCACTTCAGGCATTGAGCCCCGGCGTCTGCGCAGCCCCCCATTCTGGCGGGCAGGCGGCCATTTCCGCCTCCACCTTGCGCAGCATGTCGGCCAGGGTCTTGCCAGGCTCCTGGCGGAACTGTTCGTCGAGCACCACCAGATCCACGATGCGGTCGATGCGAAAACCCCGGAAGTCATTGCGCAACTCGCACCAGGCCGACAGCGTCCAGACCTTGCCCCAGTAGAAGCAACCCAGCGGGCGCAGGCGGCGCAGGCTGGGGCGGCCGTGTACGTCGGCGTAGTTGATCTGCACCACGTGGCGACTGTGCACCGCCTCGCGCAGGGCCTGCAGGGTGGCCTGCACGCGCGGGTCCAGCCCCACCGATGGCGCATACAGCGCCTGCGCCTCGGCCGCTACGCGGGCAGCGGGGGGCAGCACCGACAGGATCTTGCCCAGCGCCCCTTCGACCTCGCGCGCCAGCCCAGCGTCGAGCCAGGCCTGGGCCAGGCGCGCGGCGGCCACCAGGGCGTTGGCCTCGCCCTGGCTGAACATCAGCGGCGGTAGTTCGAAACCCGCGCCCAGGCGGTAGCCCACACCGGCCTCGCCCTCAATGGGCACGCCCTGGTGCTGGAGGTCCGCCACGTCGCGGTAGATGGTGCGCTGCGAGACTTCGAGCCGCTCGGCCAGGAAGGCGGCCGTGGACAAGCGCCGACCCCGGATGAGCTGGACGATCTGAAACAGGCGGTCGGCGCGGCGCATGGTGGTTTATTTTTTCAGAGTTCTAAGGCCCTAGCGCTTATCCATCAAGCGCTACAAGCTATTAATTTTGAAGCATCACTCCGATATGGATGGCCACCTGGTCCGGGCCCTCATAGGCCTCGAAGTCGGTTCCAAAGCGGCGTTGCACCTGCGGGTTCTCGGCAAAGTAATGCCAGATGCGCACCCAGGTGTCGATCACCATTTGGGGCATATCGCCCTGGCCGGTAAAGACCAGGTAGTCGCCAGCCTGAATGTCAACGCGGCTGGCGCCGGGTACGGCCTGGGCCCCATCGGGGTCGGCCACGGCCACACCGGCGGTCACATCAAAGGCGCCGTGCTCGTTCGACTCGTAGCCGCTGTACACGCCGAAGATGCGTCCATCGTCGCCCCGGCTGGGCAGCTTGCGCTCCCAGCTCTGGCTGAAGAAACGGTTCCACAGGCCTCCGAGGCGCGCGATGGCGGGGTTCATCTCTTCGCTGTTGCGGGTGCGCACGGCGATGCCGGCCACGCTGAATGCTGGAATCTGGATGATTGCGGGGGTGTTTGTCATGGCGGGTCCTCTCTGGTCTTCAATGAATGGAATTGACGCGCGGGCCGCTGGGCGCCGTGCATGAGAGGCATGGTGCGTGCACGCTACTGACAACCTG
>NZ_JBMDJC010000020.1:0-104282 GCF_057808995.1 Acidovorax sp. FG60 | reverse complement strand
TTCGTAGGAATACATGAACTACCTTCTAGTAGTCCAAGTTTTCGTCCGCACCCCCACTAACCCCCGGGTCAGCTTTGCGTGGAAATCAACAATCAACCCATCAGTACTGGTGCGCGGCACCCTTGGGGCTTTATCTACAGGCTGCAGAGCTATCTTTACGACCCACAGTGCATGAGTCAAATTTGTAGAAAATTCCCACAATCGAAAAATAATTGTTGAAATCTAATTTTTATACATGAAAAAGTCCATAACTTTAGTCAATTAAGGCAAAAAAATCCCCTTACCCTGCGCGTCACTCCACCGTGACACTCTTCGCCAGATTTCTGGGCTTGTCCACATCCGTCCCCCGCGCACACGCGGTGTGGTACGCCAGCAGCTGCAGCGGCACCACGTGCAGCAGCGGGCTCAAGGGGCCGTAGTGCTCGGGCATGCGGATGACATGGATGCCGTCGCTGCTTTCAATGCGGGTGTCGGCGTCGGCCAGCACGTAGAGCACGCCAGCGCGCGCGCGCACCTCCTGCATGTTGCTCTTGAGCTTTTCGAGCAAGGTGTCATTCGGCGCCACGGTGACTACGGGCATGGCACTGGTCACCAGGGCCAGGGGACCGTGCTTGAGTTCACCGGCCGGGTAGGCCTCGGCGTGGATGTAGCTGATTTCCTTGAGCTTCAAGGCGCCTTCCAGCGCAATGGGGTAGTGCAGGCCTCGGCCCAAAAAGAGAGCGTTTTCCATCCGGGCAAAGTCTTCGGCCCAACTGATGATTTGTGGCTCCAGCGCCAGCACAGCCTGCAAGGCCACGGGCAGGTGGCGCATGGTTTTGAGGTGGGCGGCTTCTTGCTCGTCGCTCAAACGGCCTTTGGATTGGGCCAGCGCCAGCGTCAGTAAAAACAAGCCTGCCAGCTGGGTGGTGAAGGCCTTGGTGCTGGCCACACCGATCTCGACACCGGCGCGCGTGATGTACGCCAGCTTGCATTCGCGCACCATGGCGCTGGTGGCCACGTTGCAGATGGTCAGCGTGTGCTGCATGCCCAGGCTCTGCGCGTGGCGCAACGCGGCCAGGGTGTCAGCGGTCTCGCCAGACTGGCTGATGGTGACAACCAGGGTACGTGGGTTGGGCACGCTGGTGCGGTAGCGGTATTCGCTGGCCACTTCGACTTGCGTGGGGATGCCCGCGATGTCTTCGAGCCAGTATTTGGCGGTGCAGCCGCTGTAGTAGCTGGTGCCGCAGGCCAGGATCAACACGCTGTCGATTTCCTTGAACACGCGCCAGGCGGCGGCGCCAGGTTCGCCATGCTGGCCCGCGCCGTCGAACAGCTCGGGCACGATGCCAGCCAGACCTTCGAGCGTGTCGGCGATGGCACGCGGTTGCTCGAAGATTTCCTTTTGCATGTAGTGGCGGTAGGGGCCCAGCTCGGCCGCGCCGCTGTGGGCCAGCACGGTGCGCACGGGGCGCTGTTCGGACGTGAGTGCGGCACCGTCCTTGCGCACGATCCAGTAGCGGCCCAGCTGCAGGTCCACCAGGTCACCCTCTTCCAGATAAACGATCTGGTCAGTGACGCCCGCCAGGGCCATGGCATCGCTGGCCAGAAAGTGCTCTGCGCCCCCGTTTCCAACCCCCAGGATCAGCGGCGAACCGGCGCGTGCACCCACCACGCGGTGCGGTTCGTCCTTGTGCATCACGGCGATGGCGTAGGCGCCATGCAGCTCGGCCACGGTGGCCTGCACGGCGTCGAACAGGTCGCCGCTGTAGTGGCTGTCCACCAGGTGGGCGATGACTTCGGTGTCGGTCTGGCTCACAAACACATAGCCGCGTGCCTGCAGCGCCTTGCGCAGTTCTTCGTGGTTTTCAATGATGCCGTTGTGCACCAAGGCTACTCGGCCTGCGCTTTGGGCCTGCGCGTCTGCGCCAGTGCCGTGGCTGAAGTGCGGGTGGGCGTTGTGCACGGCGGGCGCGCCATGGGTGGCCCAGCGGGTGTGGGCAATGCCGGTGGCACCGTCGATGTGTTCGGTGGTCACCTGCTCCAGCAACTCAGCCACGCGGGCGGTGCTGCGGGCGCGCTGCAGGCCCGCCGGGCGCGCTGCATCGAGGCTGGAGGCATGTACCGCCACGCCGCAGGAGTCATAGCCCCGGTATTCAAGCCGCTGCAGGCCCTGGACGAGGATGGGAACGATGTTGCGCGTAGAGACCGCGCCGACGATGCCGCACATGGTGTTTGCCCTTGGGTTGGATTCGATGGGGCGGATCGTAAGCAGCATTGAGAAAAATTATCGATTGATATTTCAATGAAATTGAACTTAAATTTCACAAAACACAATGCATGAAATTTTTATTCAATTTATAGAAAATCATGGAATCCATATCACTCGACAGCACAGACTTGCAGCTGCTCAACCTGCTGCAAACCGACGCGGCGCAGAGCAACCAATCCCTGGCCGAACAGGTGCATGTCTCCCCACCCACCTGTCTGCGCCGCGTCAAGCGCCTGCACGATGCCGGTCTGATCGAGCGCCAGGTGGCCATCCTGCAGCCCGATCGGCTTGCGGCCATTCAGGGCCACGGGCTGGCCTGCATCGTCGAGGTGTCGCTGGACCGCCAAGGCGCCGAACAGCTTGACGCGTTCGAAGCCCGCGCCGTGGCCGACGACGCCGTGCAGCAATGCTGGCGCGTGTCGCCCGGGCCCGACTTTGTGCTGGTGGTGCACACACGGGACATGCCGGGGTACCTGGCGCTGTCGCAGCGCCTGTTCACGGGCGATGCCAATGTGCGCAACGTGAAGGCCTTCTTTGCAACCCGCAGGGCGAAATTTGGCACAAAAGTGCCTCTAGCGCTTGATCAGAAAGCGCAAGCAGCTATTTAATTTATAGCAAATGATTGACAGCCCCTTTGCATGCGGTTGTCCCAGTCCTCTTGCCTTCCCGCCGCATCGGCATAGAGTGGTTGGACACACAGGAGCCACGCCGCATGGAGTTCAAGGACTACTACCAGACGCTGGGGGTCAGCCCCACCGCCACGGCCGACGAGATCAAGAAGGCCTATCGCCAGCTGGCGCGCAAATACCACCCCGACGTGAGCAAGGAGCCCGACGCCGTGGCGCGCATGACGGCGGTGAACGAGGCCAACGCCGTGCTCTCCGACCCGGAAAAACGCGCCGCCTACGACCGCCTTGCGCAAGAACCGCGCATGCAGCCGGGGCAGGACTTCCGCCCGCCCCCGCACTGGGATGCGGGGTTCGAGTTTTCGGACGGCGCGGGTGGTCCGGGTGGCGCTCCAGGCGACTACAGCGACTTCTTTGAACAGCTGTTTGGCCGTGCCGCCCGGGCGCGTGGCGCCGGGCGCAGCGAACACACCAGCGGAAGACCGCCCCCCACCCAGCGCGGCGCAGACCACCACGCCCGCATCGAGCTGGACCTGGCCGACGCCTACCAGGGCGCCGAACGCACCCTCACGCTGCAAAGCGCGCACCAGGCCGATGACGGATCGCTGGTGCGCGACGAGCGCCACCTGGCCGTCAAGATCCCGCAGGGCGTGCGCGAAGGCCAGCTCATCCGCCTGGCTGGCCAGGGCAGCCCGGGCTGGGGTGGGGCACCGGCGGGCGATTTGTTTCTGGAGGTGCTGTTCAAGCCCGACCCCCGCTGGCGCGCGGAGGGCCGCGATGTCTACCAGCCGCTGGTGGTGGCCCCCTGGGAGGCGGCCCTGGGCGCCTCGGTCGAGGTGGGCACGCCGGGCGGCTCGGTCATCGAGGTGGCGGTGCCCGCAGGCTGGAAGGCGGGGCGCAAGCTGCGCCTCAAAGGCCGGGGCATCCCGGGCACACCACCGGGCGACCTCTATCTGGAACTGCACATGGCCCTGCCGCCGGCCACCACCGATGCCGAACGCGCTGCGTACGCCGCGCTGGCCCAGGCCTTTCCCCACTACAACCCGCGCGCTGCGCAAGGAGCCCAGCCATGAGCGCCCACTCCCCCACGCCCCCCGCAGAACTGCTCGACGATGGCAGCGCCGCCCTCACGCTGGACGCCTTGGCCCGCGCCTGCCGCATGGATGCCGACTGGGTGGCAGCGCGGCTGCAGGAGGGGTTGCTGCAGGCTGGCACCGAAGGCGAAGGCGACCGCTCGGCCTGGCGCTTCAGCGGGGCCACCGTGGTGCGCGCCCGGCGCATTGCCCACCTGGAACTCACCTTCGACGCCGATCCGCACCTGGCCGCGCTCACGGCCGACCTGATTGAGGAAGTCACCGCCCTGCGCCAGCAACTGCGGCACCTGAAAGGCCGTTGAACGCAGCAGAGCACGACGGAACACTGGGGGGCCACGCCGCAGCACCTGGTCATTTCATGCTGGCATCGCCCCACAGGGGCATGTAAGCTCCCCCCAGCCCCTTCGCGAGCCCGCCCCCCCAGAGCGCAGCACGAGCGGCATCACCCTATCCATCCATGCCCACACCCCGCCGCCAGATGCCCCGCCGCATCTACCCCCTGCGCATTCTGGGCATGGGGCTCGGTGGCATCGTGGTGGGCGTGGTGCTGTGGGAGCGCCACGCCAGCGTCTCCGCCTGGCTGGCCATGGTGCTGCCTGCTTTTGTGTGGCCCCATGTGGCCTACCTGATCACACGGCACAGCGCCGACCCCTACCGCGCTGAAACCCGCAACCTGCTCATTGACTCCGCCCTGGCCGCCAGCTTTGTGCCGTTGATGCACTTCAACCTGCTGCCCAGCGTGTTGCTGCTGACACTGACCATGGTGGACAAGATCACCACCGGCATCCGTGGGCTGTGGGCGCGTGCGCTGCCCGCCATGCTGGTCGGGGGGCTGGCGGGCGCGGCGCTGGCCGGCCTGCACTGGGCGCCGGAAACCTCCATGCGGGTCATGGTTGCCTGCCTGCCGGTGATGGCGCTGCACACGCTGTCGGTCAGCATGGTCAGCTACCAGCTCATCCGCCAGTCGGCACGGCACAACCAGATGCTGGACGAACTGCGGCGCGTGGATGCGCTCACGGGCCTGTTCGGGCGCGGCCACTGGCAAGAGCAGGCCGAGGCGGCGCTGCGCCGCCACCACGCCAGCAACGAACCCGCCTGCATGCTGATGCTGGACATTGACCATTTCAAGGAAATCAACGACGCCCATGGCCACACCGTGGGTGACGAGGTGATCCGCGCGCTGGCCCATGTGGTGCGCGGCAACGTGCGCGCGGGCGACTGCGCCGGGCGCTACGGCGGCGATGAATTTGCCATCGTGCTGCCGGGCATGCTCGCCAAGGACGCGCTGGCCATTGCCCACCGCATCCGCGAGCAAACCGAAGGCGTGCGCCTGCGCAGCCTGCCCGGCGTGCGCATCACCAGCAGCATTGGCGTAGCCCCCGCCGACCACCGCCACAGCAACCTGCGCGCCTGGATCGACGCCGCCGACGCCGCGTTGTATGCCGCCAAAAACGGTGGACGCAACCGCGTGGCGGGGTGCATGGAGCCAGCGCTGGCGCCTGCGGTGTAGCAACCGAGAACCGGTTCCAGCACACCACATTCGCCGCCCCGTGCCACCATGCCCTCCGCGAACGATCCACAGCCTGCTTCTTACCGCCGCCACGGCGGCATAGGCCCCGCGTCGGAGCGGCTGACCTACCGCCGCATCTACCCGTTGCGCATGCTGGGCATGGGCCTGGGTGCCGTGTTGCTGGGCAGTGTTCTGCACGACAACCAGTCTCCGGCGTGGATGTGGTGGTTGCTGGGGGTCACCGCGCTGGTTTGGCCCCAGCTGGCCTACCTGCTGGCCCGGCACAGCGCCGATCCTTACCGGGCCGAAGTGCGCAATCTGCTGATCGACTCGGCCATCGCTGGCATGTGGGTGCCGCTGCTGCACTTCAACCTGCTGCCCTGCGTGGTGATGGCCCTCATCACCACCTACGACAAGTTCAGCACTGGCATCAAACGCCTGTGGCTGCACTCCCTGCCCGGCATGGCGGGCATGTGCCTGCTGATGACCTTGCTGCTGCGGCCCGAGCCGCGCCTGGAAAGCTCGCTGCTGGTGGTGGTGTGCACCCTGCCCCTGCTCATCGTGCATGGGTTGGCGGTCAGCACGTCCAGCTACCGCCTGATCCGCACGGTGGCGCGGCAAAACCGCGAGCTGGAGAGCCTGCGCCGAACCGACGCCCAGACCGGCCTGGTGGCCCGCAGCCACTGGCAGGACCAGGCCAAGCTCAGCCTGGAGCGGTTTCACGCCAGCGGCAGCCCCGCCTGCCTGCTGATGATCGACATCGACCACTTCAAGTCCATCAACGACCTGCACGGCCACACCGTGGGGGACGAAGTGATCCACGCCGTGGGCCAGGTGATCCTGGACTGCGTGCGCGCACACGACCACGCAGGCCGCTACGGCGGGGACGAATTTGCAGTGGTGCTCAGCGGCACCCGCGCAGCCGATGCGCTGGCCATCGCCGAGCGCATTCGCAGCCGCATCGCGGCCCTGCACCTGCGCGACCAGCCTGATTTGCACCTCACCAGCAGCATCGGCCTGGCACAAGCCGCGCCCCACCAGGCGGGCCTGCGCGAGTGGATCAACGACGCCGACGCCGCCCTGTACCGCGCCAAAAACGCCGGGCGCAACCAGGTGGCAGACCATGAAGCGCAGACATCCCACGCGGCACCACCTGCGCCGGTGGTGCAGACCCATTGAACCCGAAGGGGGTTTGCTGCACCTGCTGAGCCCGGGGCGCTGACAACGCCGCGGGACCCAGGAATTAGCATAAAAATTGCCGCCAGCGCTTATCCATCAAGCGCAAACAGCTATATTTTTAATAGCAAATTATCAAATCTTTGCTCACGCCGGCCAGCACACGCGCACCGTGCAGCCACCGCCCGGCACCGCCGTGGCACTGATCTGCGCGCCATGGCGCTGCGCCACCGCGCGGCACAGCGCCAGCCCCGCGCCCACGCCGTCAAACTCTGTCTCGCGGTGCAGGCGCTGGAACACGCCGAACAAGCTGCCCGCGCGCGCGGGGTCGAAGCCCACGCCGTTGTCTTGCACCGTAAAAGCCACCTGGCCTGCGGGTGCAGCATCCGCCGACACCGTGATGCACGCGTGCGCCACAGGGCGGGTGAACTTCAGGGCATTGCCCAACACTTGCACCAGCAGCTCCTGCAGCAGCGTGGGGTCGGCCTGCAGAGTGGGCAAATCCGACGCAATGCGCCACTCCACCGCACGCCCAGCCTCGGCAGCGGCCAGCGCGGCGCGCGCCTGGGGGATGGCACCACCCAGCGGCACCGGCTGCAGGCGCAGCGGCGCGCGGCTGGCGCGCACCAGGGTTTGCAGGCCGTCGATCATGAGCCCCATGCGCCGGGCAGACTGGTCCATTGTGGCCAGAAAACCCAGCGCCTCCTGCACCTCGGCACCCTGCACCACCTCGGGCGGCAGGTCGCCCAGCACCTCGCGCACCAGCGTGCCGTACGACGTCACGTGCCGCAGCGGCGCGCGCAGGTCGTGCGACACGGCACGCAAGAACTCCTCTTGCGCAGCGGCCATGTCGGCCACCTGCTGCTGGCTGCGGGCCAGTTCGGCGCGCAATCCCTGCAATTGCTGCAGCTCGTCCCCGGCGCTGGCGTCTGGTGCGTTCATGGCTTGGGCTGTTTGGCGGGCCTCGCCCAGTTGGCAATGCTCACCTGCTTGCCCCGTGCCACACTCAGCGCCCCCGGCGCCGTGCTCTTGGTGATGGTGCTGCCACCACCCACCGTGCCGCCTGCGCCAATCGTCACCGGCGCCACCAGCACGCAGTTGCTGCCCACATGCACATCGGCCTCGATCACCGTGCGGTGCTTGTTGGCGCCGTCGTAGTTGGCGGTGATGCTGCCTGCGCCGTAGTTCACGCGCTCGCCCACCGTGGCGTCCCCTAGGTAGGCCAGGTGGTTGGCCTTGGCACCATCGGCCAGGGTGGAATTCTTCACTTCCACAAAGTTGCCGATGTGCACCTCGCGGCCCAGTTGTGCGCCGGGGCGCAGGCGTGCAAAGGGGCCGATCAAGGCGCCCTCGCCCACGGTGGCTCCGGCCTTTTCGCCGTCGATGTGGGTGAAAGGGTGGATCACCGCGCCCGCCGCGATGCGTGCGTTGGCAATGCAGCAGTGGGCGCCAATGCTCACGCCTTCGCCCAACTCCACACGGCCAGTGAAGACGCAGTTCACATCGATCTCGACATCCTGCCCGCAGACCAACTCGCCACGCACGCCGGTGCGGGTGTCGTCGCGCACATCGAACCGGGCCGGGTCGGCCAGGCGCACGCCCTGCTCCATCAGCGCCCGCGCCTGGCGCAGTTGGTGCGCACGCTCCAGCTCGGCCAGTTGCAGCGGGCTGTTCACGCCTGCTACCTGCAGCGCATCGGTGATGCGGTGGGCCACCACGGGCACACCGTCGGCCACGGCCATGGCAACGATGTCGGTGAGGTAGTACTCGCCCTGGGCATTGTCATTGGTGAGCCGCGCCAGCCAGGGCGTGAGCAACCGCGCGGGCACGGCCATGATGCCGCTGTAGACCTCGGTGATGGCGCGCTGGGCGTCGCTCGCATCCTTGTGCTCGACGATGCATTGCACGGCATCCGATGTATTGCGCACGATGCGGCCATAACCGATGGGGTCGGGCAGGGTCACCGTCAGCAGCGCCAGCCGCTCGCCACCGCTGGCAGCCACCAGGGCGCGCAGGGTGTCGGCCTGGGTCAGGGGCACATCGCCCGAGAGCACCACCACCGTGCCGTCTTCGCGCAGGTGCGGCACGGCCTGCAACACGGCATGGCCCGTGCCCAGCTGGGGTTCCTGGCGCACGAATTTGAGGTCAAAAGAGGCGCTAGCGCTTGCTGCACCTGCGGTAGCCGCTTCTACTTCTGTAGCGCCATGGCCGGTGATGACGATGGCGCTGCGGGCCTGCAGGTGCGCGGCCTGGTCCAGCACGTGGTGCAACAAGGGGCGGCCAGCAAGGCGCTGCAGGACCTTGGGCAGGCGGCTTTTCATGCGCGTGCCTTTGCCGGCCGCCATGATGAGGATGTCGAGTGAGGTCATGAAAGGGGAGATGGGTGGGCGCTGCAAAAGCCCGGCGCGCGGGCATGGCGTGGATTATCGGCTGCAGCCCGCTGGGCGCAAAAAGCTATTAAAACAATAGCTATTCGCGCTTATCTATCAAGCGCTAGAGGCCATTTCACTCAGATTTCTGCCGCAGCAGACAGCGTTTTACAGCAACGGCATTAGTCGGGGCGGCGTGTCGTAGTACTCGGCGATGCGCGCGAGAGCCCGGGTGTTGAGCAGGCGCAAGCGGCCGTTCTTCAGCTCATGCAGGCCCAACAGCGACAGGCGCCGCAGCGTCTTGTTGGTGTGCACCAGCGACAGCCCCAGGGCGTCGGCAATGTGCTGCTGGTTGAGCGGGAACGCCACTGTGCCGTCCTCCACCAGCCCGATGCGGTCGAGCCGTCGGTACAGGTGCATGAGCAGCATGGCCACGCGCTCGGTGGCGTTGCGGCGGCCGGCGGTAAGCAGGTTGTCGTCCACATGGCCTTCTTCGTGGGCCGACAGCCAGGTGATGTCGTAGCCCAGGCGCGGGTGCTCGCGAAACAGCGCCCACAGGCTGTCGTTCTGGAACACACACAGCGAACAATCGGTCAGCGCCTCGATGCCATGGGTGGAGACATCGCCAAACTCCTGCTGCAGGCCTACCAGGTCGCCGGGCAGCAAAAAATTGAGGATCTGGCGGCGCCCGTCGCTCATGGTCTTGTAGCGAAAGGCCCAGCCCGAATACAGCGTGAACAGCTTGGCGTTGGTCTGGTTTTCGCGCACCAGCGCGCCGCCTGCTTCCACGGCCAGGCTGTCGGTGCGAAAGCCTTCAATGAAGTCCAGCACCTCGGGCTTCACGGCGGTGAAGGCGCCGGTCTTGCGCAATCTGCAATCGTGGCACGTTGGGGGGCAGACATGGGCGGGCAGGGTGGCGTTCATGGTGGCGCAATTCTCATCGATTCACATTTGGCGACAGCACCACAACGCGCCGGGTGGCGCAGCAGTTACATCTATGTCTTTTGACATTGTGCAACCGCCGTGAGCCCCCTACATTGGGCCTCACTTATGAATGTATCCCCCGCCCTTTACGAGGTCCTCTACGTGAGCACCCTCGCCCCCGAGCAACCGCTGAGCGTGGTGGCCGAGATTGCCGGGCGAGCGCGCCAGGTCAACGCGGAGCTGGACGTGACGGGATTGCTGATTTTTGATGGCCAGCGTTTTTGCCAGCAGCTCGAGGGTCCGCAGAAGGCGGTGCTTAAACTCATCGAACGCATCCGCAACGACCCCCGCCATGTCAACGTCGAGGTGCTGCACCACGGCCCGCTGGCGGGCCGGCGTTTTCAGCACTTCAGTCTGGCATTCAGCACCGTGGAAGACGAGGATGCACTCGCCCGCATGGAGAAATTGGATGGGGATGCAGCCCTGGCCGCCTTCGAAGCCGTGCGGGGCGAACTCGTCCACTGAGACCGCCCCCCCCCCACAGCACGGGGCAGACACCAGACGTCAAGCGGCTACCGGCCAGCGCCGCAGGACCAGCGTGGCGTTCACGCCGCCAAAACCAAACCCGTTGAGCATGGCGTGGGAGAGCGCCATGGGCCGGGGCCGCAGCGCCACCAAGTCCAGCCCCTCGGCCAACGCATCGGGCGTGTGCAGGTTCAGCGTGCCCGGCACCACCTGGTCGCGCAGCGCCAGCGTCGTGAAGATGGCGGCCACCGCGCCCGCCGCCCCCAGCAGATGGCCTGTGGCCGACTTGGTGGAACTGATGGCCACCTGTGACCCCGCGCCAAACACACGGCGAATGGCCGCCAGCTCGCCCCGGTCACCCACGCCGGTGGACGTGGCGTGGGCGTTCAGATGCTGCACGTCCTGCGCCGTGAGGCCTGCCTGCGCCAGCGCTGCCAGCATGCTGCGCGCTGCGCCGTCACCGTCTTCGGGGCCGGAGGTGATGTGGTACGCATCGGCCGACGTGCCGTAGCCCACCAGCTCGGCCAGCGGCGTGGCGCCGCGCGCGAGGGCATGGTCCAGCGCCTCGATCACCAGCATGCCCGCGCCCTCGCCCATCACAAAGCCGTCGCGCTGCGCATCGAAGGGGCGCGATGCCTGCTCGGGGGTGTCATTGAACGCCGTGCCGAGCGCCTTGGCCGCTGCAAAGCCGCCCAGGCTCACGCGGTCAATGGCCGCCTCGCTACCGCCGCACAGGGCCACATCGGCCTCGCCGCTGCGGATCAGGCGCGCGGCATCGCCAATCGCCTGCACGCTGGCGGCGCAGGCGGTGACCGGCGCCCCCAGCGGCCCCTTGAGGCCATGGCGAATCGACACCTGCCCTGCCGCCAGATTGACGAGGAAGGAGGGCACCGTGAACGGCGACAGGCGCTGCGGGCCGCGCGTGTCGGTGGTGCGCACCGCCTCGGCAATCGCGCCAAAGCCGCCAATGCCCGAAGCGATCACCGTGGCCGTGCGCTCGCGCGCGCGCTCATCGGCAGGCGGCCAGCCGGCCTGCGCCAGCGCCTGCTGCGCCGCGCCCAGCGCAAAGGGAATGAAGCGGTCCATCTTGCGCTGGTCCTTGGACGAGACGATGGCGTCCACATCCCAGCCGCCTTCGGGGTCTTGCGCCACATCCGGCACCTGCCCCGCCACCTTGGCGGCAATGCCGTCCGTGACCGCGTCCGGCAGGCGTGACAGGCCCGATCGCCCGGCCAGCAGGCGCTGCCAGACCAGTTCCACGCCGCAGCCCAGCGGCGACACCAGGCCCATGCCCGTGACCACAACGCGCCGCATCAGGCCACCGCCTTGTCGCAGCACAAACCACTCCACAACTCGGCACCACGGCCGCCAGGGATCATTTTTTTCATGCATTCACCTCGTCAGACAAATTGGGCGCAGCACCAAGAACCGGTTCTGGGGTGCTGCAGCGACGCGCGGAAAGGGCCCGCGCCTTTATGATTGCAGCCATCATCATAAAGGCACAACCGCTTTTTGCGTACGCTCGCAATCAATAAGAGGCTCCCATGAAGGTTTCCAAAGCACAGGCCGCAGAGAACCGGCAGGGCATCCTGGACGCAGCCTCCCGCCTGTACCGCGAGCGGGGGCTGACCGGCGTGGGCGTGGCCGACATCACGCGCGACGCCGGGCTCACCCATGGCGGGCTGTACCGGCATTTCGCCTCCAAGGACGCGCTGGTGCAGGAGGCGTGTGCGCGGGCGTTTGACTGGTCGATGACCCCGCTGGAAGGCGCCACACCCCACACCACCGTGGGCGAGCGCATCCAGCGCTACCTCTCGCCCCAGCACCGCGACGCGCCGGGCACCGGCTGCCCCGTCGCCGCGCTGGCGGTGGACGCCGCACGGGCGGGCGGTGGGCTGTCGGAAGTGTTTGCCGAGGGCATCGAGCGCAACATCCAGCGGTTTGCCCAGTTGTTGGTCGACAGCAGGGCCGAGGCAGGCAGCGCAACCGTGCGGTCACAAGACCGGGATTGCGCGATACAAGTGCTGGCCACCATGGTCGGCGGGCTGGTGCTGGCCCGAGCCACCGCTGCGGCGCAGCCCGCGTTGTCGGATGAACTGCTGACGACGCTGCAGACCCAGCTGATTGGGCTGTTGGGCGAAGAGCCGCGCTGACGGTCTGGTGATTCCCCGTTCGCTATTAAAAAAGAGCTGCTACCGCTTGATGGACAAGCGGTAGCAGCTCTTTTGACTCTAACCCCACACCCAACCGAGGCGACCGAGCGCCTCAGATCAGGTCAGGCGCAGCAGGCATCGCCCCAGGCGGGAGCCCCGTTGCCAACGGACGCACGGCGCCACCAGGATGCGGGGCGGGCGCTGGCGGCATCGCCATCCACCCAGCGGTACTGCAGACGGCGGCCGTTCAGCGGCTCGACCACCACAGACTGGCCTGCGGCCACGGGCAGCGACTGCCCAGCGCACAGGAACACGTCGCTGCTGTCGCCCAGGCCCTTGCCCAGCGTGACCCAGGCCTGGCCTTCGGCAATGCGCAAAGTCATTGCAACCTTGGGTGCCAGCGTGACAGCAGCGCCCGCTGCCACGTTGCCAGTGCTACCAGCGACCGCGCCCAGCGCGCGGGAAGATGCAAACAGATGAAGAGCGTGAGAGGTTGTCATGGTGTTCTCCGGGTAAACCCTAATAAGACCGTATGGTGCGCGGCTTGCAGAACAACGTCCAATGAAAAGCACGGCACCTATTGATGCTTTTCCTGCATATAGAGAGCCTGTTCAATGTCTTTTTGGAGATCGCATTGGAGTGCAATCGGGATGAGTGGATGCTTCGGATGCGCCGCATGGGCTCATGCCCATGCAAGCAGCCGGGGCGTCCAATCGCCCGATTTCACTCCAACCCTTCGGGCAAGTGCCTTGCCGGGCGGTCTGCGGCGTTGCGGCGCTTGTGGATAGCCGGGCTATCCACTGCGCACCGCGCCTTGCATCCCCTCCCGGCAAGGTACTTGTGCGACTCCAAAAAGACATTGAACAGGCTCTTAAGCGGGCTTGCGCTGTAGCGGTGCTGCTATCCGATGCAGAGCAAACCGGGCCAGACCGGCGGCGAACCGGCCGCCTGCACCCGTCACATCGGCCAGCGCCGCACCCAGGGCGCGCCCGCTTTGGCCCAGTGCCTGCACCAGGTCGCGCAGCGGCTGCACTACGCCACATTCCCAGTCGCGGGCGGCCAGGCTGGCGGGCTGCGCCGTGGCGGGTGCCACCACGCTGTCCCAACGGAAAGCCACGGCCTCAGCGTTGCCCCGGGGGTTCCAGGCTTCCATCACCACATGCTGGCCCGGCGCAATGGTCAATTGCTCCCCAGCCCGCAGCACATGATCGGCCGCCGCACCCGGCAAATCCGCCAAAGACCCGCTCAGGGTGAGCCAGACCTGCCCCTGCGCAATCTGCAATACACCATGGGTGTGCGGCCGCAGCGACAAGGCCCGGCCTGTGGCCAGTTTCCAGCAACCGGCCGCACGACGGCCAGCCAGGGCGGCGTGGACGGATTGTTGCGATTCCAGAACGTTGCGGGGGGACATGACAGGCTCCTTGGCTTCAGTAAAACGTGTTGAGGAGCCTGAATGGTGCGCCTTCCACCGTACACAGTCCAATGAAAACGCGGTACGCTATTCATTCCGTCAACGCATGAATCGCCCTCCAGGACACCTGCCATGGCCTCTGCCGAATATTCCCCCGCCGTCCTTCGCACCCGCCCCGTGGCCACCGGGCACTGGCGCGCCTTTCTCGCTGTGGCCAAACACCTGAACTTCCGCGCCGCCGCCGACGAACTGGCGCTCACTCAGTCGGCCGTAAGCCGCCAGATCCAGGCGCTGGAGGAAGAAGTGGGCGTGCCCCTGTTTCTGCGCCACACCCGCGCGGTGGAGCTGACCAGCGCGGGCGCGCAGCTGCAGCGTGCCGTGGGCCCGGCGCTGGAGCGCATGGACGCGGCCGTGCGACTGGTGCGCCAGACGGCCGGGCGCCGCAGCGTGGCCATCACCACCTGGGCCAGCTTTGCATCGATGTGGCTGATCCCGCGCATGGAGGAGTTTCAGCGCGACAACCCCGGCATCGACATCCGCATTGATGCGAGCGACGTGCAGGTGGACCTGGAAACCTCGGACGTGGACCTGGCCCTGCGCTATGCCATGCCCGCCGGCGCCACGCAAGGCGGCATCCGTCTGTTTGGCGAGCAACTGGCCGTGGTGGCCAGCCCCTGGCTGCTCAAGAGCGGCAAACCGCTGCGCACGCCGGCCGACGTGGCGCAGTTCACCCTGATCGAGGCAGGCGACGCCCACCGCACGCACTACCTGGAGTACCTGAGCTGGCGCCGCTGGTTCGACACGCGCGACCTGACCAAGCTGCAACCCCAGCGTTGGCTGTACTTCAACTACGCCCACCAGATCGTGCAGGCCGCGCTGGCCGGCCAGGGCCTGGCACTGGCGCGCATGCCGCTGATTGCCGATGCGCTGGCCGCTGGCGACCTGGTGGAGGTGCTGCCCGGCCACCGCATCGACTCGCCGCTGGCCTATTGGCTCATGGTGGGGCCACGCAGCGCGCAGCGGCCGGAGATCAAGGCCTTCTGCGCCTGGCTGCAGGTGCAGGCCGAGGCCACCCGCCAGGCAATTGGCGATGTGCCCGACCCGGATTTGAACGACAACCTGGACGGGGCCTGATGAAGAAAGCGCTGGGCCTTGCGGCTTCAGCGCTTTTATTTTGATAGCTGCCAGCGCTTATTCGACAAGCGCTGGCAGCCAATTTGACTTAAAAATCAGGACAAAGTCACTCTTGCGAACTTGCGCTTGCCCACCTGCACCACGTAGGTGCCCGCAGCCAGCTTCAAGCCCTTGTCGCTGACCACGCTGCCATCCACACGCACGCCGCCGCCGTCGATCAGGCGGTTGGCCTCGCTGCCCGAGGGCGCCAGGTTGGCCTGCTTGAGCAGCGCTCCAATGCCCAGCGGTGCGCCGGACAGGCTAAGTTCGGGGATGTCATCCGGCACGCCGCCCTTGCTGCGGTTGATGAAATCCTGCTCGGCCGCATCGGCCGCAGCCGCGCTGTGGAAGCGCGTGGTGATCTCCTTGGCCAGCATCACCTTGGCATCCTTGGGGTTGCGCCCGCCCTCCACCTCGGCCTTGAGTGCGGCGATCTCGGCCAGGCTCTTGAACGACAGCAGCGTGTACCAGTCCCACATCAGGGTGTCGCTGATCGACAGCACCTTGGCGAACATGGTGTTGGCGTCTTCGGTGATGCCAATGTAGTTGTTCTTGGACTTGGACATCTTGTCCACGCCATCGAGCCCCACCAGCAGCGGCATGGTGAGCACACACTGCGGCTCCTGGCCATATTCCTGCTGCAGATGACGGCCCATGAGCAGGTTGAACTTCTGGTCCGTGCCGCCCAGCTCCAGGTCGCTCTTGAGCGCCACCGAGTCGTAGCCTTGCATCAGCGGGTACAGGAACTCGTGCACCGCAATGGACTGACCGGTGGTGAAGCGCTTGTGGAAGTCGTCGCGCTCCATCATGCGCGCCACGGTGTAGCGCGAGGCGAGCTGGATCATGCCGCTGGCGCCCAGGGGTTCGCTCCACTCGCTGTTGTAGCGAATCTCGGTCTTGGCCGGGTCCAGCACCATGCTGGCCTGCTTGTAGTAGGTCTCGGCGTTCACCTTGATCTGCTCGGGCGTGAGCGGCGGGCGCGTGCTGTTGCGGCCCGAGGGGTCGCCGATCAGGCTGGTGAAGTCCCCGATCAGGAAAATCACCTGGTGGCCCAGATCTTGCAATTGCCGCATCTTGTTCAGCACCACCGTGTGGCCGATGTGGATGTCGGGAGCCGTGGGATCGAGCCCGAGTTTGATGCGCAGCGGCTGGCCTGTGGCCTCCGAGCGCGCGAGCTTCTTGACCCATTCGTCCTGCGGCAGCAGCTCTTGCACGCCACGCAGGGAGATTTCGAGGGCCTGTCTTACACCATCAGAGACCGGGGTTGTTGTAACAGCAGATTGATTCATAAGGGTTTTTTGGGATGTCTAGACAGCATGCACCGCTATACTTCAGCCCACATTGCTTGAGGCGGATTCTAGTGGGACCGCTGTTTCGACCTGTTTTTGACCATTCTGTCGAACGGCTGCAGCCTGACAGTCTGTGCTCCATGCCTTGCCCCGCGCCAGCGCCGGGGAAGTGTCACGGATTCACTCTCACCCTGGGGATAGACCATTGATTCACGGCTTGACCACCGCCAGCTCGGCTTTGCTTGACCGGCTGTCCCGCACGATCCAACAACATCCCAAACGCATCACCGCCGCCGTCGCAGCCATCCTGCTGACGGGTGGTGGCGGCGCATTCGCTGTGGCGTCCTTTGCGCCGGACCCGGCCGAGCTGCCGGTGCGCATGGTGAGCTACCCCGTTGAATCGCTGGCAGAAAACCTCGTGCTGGGCGAGCTGGAAGCTCCGGGCTTTTCGCTGTTCCGCTCCGAACAGGTGCGCAGCAGCGACACCCCCGAGTCGCTGCTGCAGCGCATGGGCGTGGCCGACCCGGCCGCCGCTGCATTCATGCGTGGTGACACTCCTGTGCGACAAAATGTGCTGGGCCGCACCGGCCGGATCGTGTCGGCAGAGACCACCGACGACCACCGCCTGATTCGCCTTACGGTGCGCTGGGTGCCGGACGACAGTGGCAACTTCCGCCGCCTGATCGTCGAGCGCACGGGCGACAACAAGTTTGCGACGCGCATCGAAACCGCCAAGATGACGACCAACAGTCGGCTGGCGGGCGGCATCATCCACAGCTCGCTGTTTGCCGCCACCGATGCGTCCAACATCCCTGACGCCGTGGCCGTGCAGATGGCCGAGCTGTTCTCGGGCAACATCGACTTTCGCCGCTCCCTGCGCAAGGGCGACCGCTTCTCGGTGGTGTACGAAACGCTGGAAGCCGATGGCGAGCCCCTGTCCAGTGGCCGCGTTCTGAGCGCCGAGTTCGTGAATAACGGCAAGACCCATGAGGCCGTCTGGTTCCAGGAACCCGGTGCCGCCAAGGGCGCCTACTACACGCTGGACGGCGAAAGCATGCGCCGCGCGTACCTCACATCCCCGGTGGAGTTCTCGCGCGTGACCAGCGGCTTCAAGATGCGCCTGCACCCCATCCTGAAGACTTGGCGCGCCCACCTGGGCACCGACTTCGCCGCGCCCACCGGCACTGCAGTGCGCACCGTGGGCGATGGCGTGGTGGAGTTTGCAGGCGTGCAGAACGGTTTTGGCAATGTGGTTTTCGTCAAGCACCGCAACCAGCACGTCACCGTGTATGCCCACCTGAGCCGCATCGACGTGCGCCAGGGACAGTCGGTCGAACAAGGCCAGACCCTGGGCGCCGTGGGCGCCACAGGCTGGGCCACCGGCCCGCACCTGCACTTTGAGTTCCGCGTCAACGGCGTACACCAGGATCCGCAGACCATCGTGGCCCAGAGCGAGGCCGCAGCGCCAGTCTCAGCTGCTTCGCGCCCTGCGTTTGACCGCCTGGCTGCCAACATGCGCATCCAGCTGTCGGCCGCTGCACGGATCGAACAAGCCAGCGCAGAGTGAAGTGAAGCCCCCCCTGAGTCGCTTCGCGCCTTCCCCCCACGGGGGGACGCCGCCAGCGCACGCAAGCGAAGCGCCGCATACGCGGCGCGGCGGCCCTTGCGCGGCAGCCACAGGCCTCGGCCGCGCCGCTTGCCTGGGCTTTGAGGCCCCTGGACCTGAGGCTCTTTCGTCCACGCCTTCACAGTCCACACGGCTCCTGTGAGTGCATCCGAGCTGTACATCGGCCTGATGTCGGGCACCTCGCTCGATGGCATCGACGGGGTGCTGGCCGATTTTTCCGGCTCGCACTGCGTGGTCACCCACCATGCCAGCGCGCCCTTCGCGCCCGAACTGCGGGCAGAACTGATGGCCCTCAACACTTCGGGCACTGACGAACTGCACCGCGCCGCGCTGGCAGGCAACGCCCTGTCGCGGGCCTACGCGCAGATTGTGCAAACGCTGCTCAAGCGCAGCGGGCAGCCAGCATCCTCCATCCGCGCCATCGGCGCCCACGGACAGACGGTGCGCCACCGCCCCCAGGAATTTGATGGCACGGGCTACACCCTGCAGCTGGGCAATCCAGCCCTGCTGGCGGAGCGCACCGGCATCACCGTGGTGACCGATTTCCGCAGCCGTGACGTGGCAGCAGGTGGACAGGGTGCACCCCTGGTGCCAGCGTTTCACCAGGGGGTTTTTGGCCGCGCGGGTGAAACCGTGCTGGTGCTCAACATCGGCGGCATCTCCAACCTCAGCGTGCTGGGCGCCGACGGCAGTGTGCTGGGCTTTGACTGCGGCCCCGGCAACGCGCTGATGGACTACTGGTGCCAACGGCACACCGGCCAGGCTTTCGACGCAGGAGGCGCGTGGGCCGCCAGCGGAAAGGTGCTGCCGGAGTTGCTGGCATCGTTGCTGGACGAACCCTTTTTGCACAAGCCCCCCCCCAAGAGCACGGGGCGCGATCTATTCAACCCCGCATGGCTCGCACACCACCTGGCGCCGTTCGCACAGGCAAACCCTGCCGACGTACAAGCGACCCTGACCGAATACACCGCCCGCGCATGTGCAATAAGCGCAAACAGCTACAAAAGAAATAGCAAAACGATGGCAGTGTGCGGCGGTGGCGCACTCAATGCCTACTTGATGGCACGGCTGCAGGCAGCCCGCCCTGGCGTGCAGGTCACCGCCACCGATACCCTGGGCCTGCCCGCATTGCAGGTGGAGGCGGCGGCCTTTGCCTGGCTGGCACGGCAGGCGCTGCACGGACGGCCCGGCAACCTGGCCAGTGTGACCGGCGCTGCGGGAGCCCGTGTGCTGGGCGCTGTTTACCCAGCCTGAAAAAACAAAAGCCGCCCATGCGGGCGGCTACGTGGTCAGAGGTCAGTTACAGAGCGGTGTGCACCACCTGACCCCTACCCTCTCCGTGTCAGGCAGAGAAGCTGGAGCCACAGCCGCAGGTGGTCGTGGCATTGGGGTTCTTGATAACGAACTGAGCCCCTTGCAGGTCTTCCTTGTAGTCGATCTCGGCGCCGACGAGGTATTGGTAGCTCATGGCATCGATCAACAGCGACACACCGTTCTTCGTCATGGTGGTGTCGTCTTCATTGGTGATTTCATCAAAGGTGAAGCCGTACTGAAAACCCGAGCAACCGCCACCTTGCACAAAAACGCGCAGTTTCAGGTCAGGGTTGCCCTCTTCGGCAATCAGGTCCGCCACCTTGGCCGCCGCGCTGTCCGTAAACAGGATGGGGGCAGGCATTTCGGTCTGGATGTTTTCGGCAACAGCGCTCATGGGGTACTCCGGGTTCAAAGTTTGCGGTGAATAGTACTGCAGTCTTCTCGGGAATTCAGTTCACTGCCCGTTTGACGCTAACTTCAGTGGGGGCTTTTCCTCCACCAGAACAGCCACCGGGCACATCTGCCCGGCAATCACGGCGCCCTGGTGCATCTCCAGCGCCTTGTAGTGCACATTGCCGGTGATCTTGGCCTTGGGCTGCAGCTCCAGCAGTTCGGCAGCGTGCACAGGCCCCACCACCTGGCCATTGACGATCACATGGTCGGCATGCACCGCCCCCTCCACGCGCGCCGTCTCGGAAATCACCAGGATGCTGGGCTGCTCCGAACCCGCACGGATGTCCCCCACCACCTCGCCATCAATGCGCATGCCTTCGGCAAAGTGCACATCTCCCTCGATCCGGGTGCCCTGGGCGATCAGGCTTTTGATCGGCGGCTGCTTCTTGCGGGAAAACATGGGTGAAAACTCCTCAATGCGCATGCTCCAACCCGGAGCATACAAACGGAAAACGACGGGGCAGAAAGCCCACGGAAAACGGCTACGGCGCGAAGCCCCGCACACATCACCCCTGCCTGCCACAACGACCGGCGCAGGGCTGCATGGGGCCTTGCAGCAGGCTGGATGAGGCTCCCCGGAGGGGCCTTCCCAACCCTGCCGCCGGACTAGTCGATGGTCATCGCCTGCACGGCGCGAACCGCAGAGCCCTCCAGCACGCGCGCGGTCACGGTTTTTACCACGGCGCTGGGGGGCAGATCGAGCACACCCTCAATGCGCCGGTACTGCTTGACCTGCAGCGGCTGTCCCTGGGCTGGCTGGGTCTGGGTCCAGGGCTTGCCATCCTGGGTGCCCGTCAGCACCAGTTCCAGCCGGCCATTGAATTCGGGGGCATTGCGCGTCGCCTGGATCACCAGGACCTGCCAGCGCAGCTGCATTCCCCCCAGCACCTCGGCCTGCAGACTACGGATCGCCAGCCCTTCGGCCTTTGCGGCGGGAATCAGCTTTTCAAAGAACCCCAGGTCTTCGCGCAGCGTGCGGTTGTCGGTCTCCAGCTGCCGAACCTGCGCCATCAGGCTTTCCTTGGCAGCCCGCTCGGCCACCAGAAGACTCTCGGCCGTATGGGCTACCGTCTGTTGCTCTTGCCCCTCAGCCCGCAGGCGATCCACTTCCGCCCGCAATTGCAGGAGTTCGTCACGGGAGACGGTATCTAGCCCTGCGATGGACTTTCCAAACTCAAAGGCCCAGAGGGCTACTGCCGCACAGAAACCAAAAACCACGGCCAGGGCCAGCCAGCGAAGGGGCCAGGGCAAGGCACTGCGGATGGCCACCCTTGGGGCGCTGATCGTCAGTCGGCGGCGCAGAAGGCGAAGGCGCATGGTGAGAAGGGGTGAAACATCGGGATGGCTCGGAGAAAAGAGCGCACCTTAAACGAAAAAACCGCCCGAAGGCGGTTTTTTGTTCTGTAAAGCAGTCCGAGGAAAGCTTCGCAGGGAGAAGGATGCCAGCCCGAAAGCCGCCATCCCTCCAGAGCCCAACCAGCTTAACGCTTGGAGAACTGCTTGGCGCGGCGTGCGGAATGCAGACCGACCTTCTTACGCTCGACTTCACGGGCATCACGCGTCACGAAGCCAGCTTGGCTCAGGACGGGCTTGAGGGATGCGTCGTAGTCGATCAAAGCACGGGTGATACCGTGGCGGGCAGCGCCAGCCTGGCCGGATTCACCACCACCGTGCACGTTGATCTGGATGTCGAAGGTTTCGACATGGTTGGTCAACGCCAGGGGTTGCTTGGCAATCATGATCGAGGTTTCGCGGCCGAAGTAGGACTGGATGTCCTTGCCGTTCACCGTGATCTTGCCGGAGCCTTTTTTCAGAAACACGCGGGCGACGCTGGACTTGCGACGGCCGGTGCCATTGTTCCATTCACCAATCATCTCAAGGCTCCTTAGATTTCCAGCACTTTGGGCTGCTGGGCGGTGTGGGGATGCTCAGCACCACCGTACACCTTGAGTTTCTTGATCATCGCGTAGCCAAGGGGGCCCTTGGGCAGCATGCCCTTGACAGCCTTTTCCAGCGCGCGGCCGGGGTGCTTGGCTTGCATGTCGCGGAAGTTCGTGGCCGTGATGCCGCCGGGGTAACCCGAGTGGCGGTAGTACACCTTGTCCAGGGACTTGGTGCCGGTGACCTTGAGCTGGGCGGCGTTGATGATGACGATGAAGTCACCGGTATCGACGTGAGGCGTGTAAATGGCCTTGTGTTTGCCGCGCAAACGGAGAGCAACTTCGCTGGCTACTCGTCCGAGGACCTTGTCGGTCGCGTCAATCACAAACCACTCGTGCACAACCTCAGCGGGCTTTGCGCTGAAAGTAGTAGTCATGAGTTTTCTCTTCAAAAGAGGGTTTGGTGGGTCCTTTTCCACGGTCGGTGCTTCTCTGAAGGAAGCCTCTTAGGTGGCGTAAAGTCTTCGCCGCGGGACCACAAAAGCGCTGCGAAGCCCGCGATTATACGAATTTGCAGGCCTGTGGCGCAAGCCCGTGGCCGGAAAGCAGCCCACGGCCCCCTCGCCCACGGCTAATTGGGGGTCTGCCGGCGGCGCTGCTCGTCAGCTTCGTAGCGGCGGCGGTTCTCCACGCAGATGGGCTGGTTGGCCTGGGATGGCTTCTGGCATTCCTGGTGGATGCACATGGGGCGTGCGAGGAAATTGGCATCTGCACAGGCCTCTTGTGGGCTGGGCACACGCGGTGGTGGCGGGCGGGGCTTGGGCTCGGCCACCACGGGGGGCGGTGGCGGGGGCGGCTCCTCATGCACCACGATCGGGGTCGGAGCCGGCTCAGGGGCGGCCCGTCGCGCACGAGTGGGGGCGCGCGGAGCAGAAGCAGGAACCAGTGCTGGCGCAGGCATGGATGCAGCAGCCACCGTATCGCTCGCAGCGCCGTCCACAGCAGCAGAGGCCGCTGCGGCCGGGTCCTGCAGCGCCGTCTCCATCACTGCAGGCGGCGGCGCTGCGGGCGGCTCTGCCATCTCGGTGATGATGTCGTCCTGCGGCGCCTTGCTGCTCTGGGCCCAGCGCAGGCCGGCGGCAGAAACCACCACGGCCACCACAGCCACCCCGAGCCACACCAGAACCGGCGAGCGCCGCGTGGTTTTCACCGCCTTGCCGTGGGGGCGGGCGATCTCCCGCTCCAATGGCTGTGGCCGATGGTCGGACGCATGGCGGGTGGTGTTCCCCGGCTGGTGGCCGCCCGCAGGATCGTCGTAGCGGGAGTCATCGACCACCACCGTGTCTCCTGCGTCGATGAAGACCGTATCACCCGCATCGGCAGCCACAGTGTCCGGGCCGCCCAGCATGACGGTGTCTCCGCCAACATTCGCTTCGCCCGCGGGAGTGGCACGCCCTCCGGCATCGTGGACCACTCCGTTCCCGGTGGCGCGTTGCGCCTGGGCGTGCATCTCTGCCACGATGCTGGGTGCTGAGGTCACATCCACCGTAGGCGTTACCAAGCCCGGGCCCGGCTGATCGGCAGGCTCCACCCAGATATCCCCCAGGTCGTTCCGGAAGTCGAAGTGCTCGCTCCCCTCCGGCGCGGACGTCATCTCCATGAGCTGCAGGAACGCGTCGATGCTCTGCGGCCGGTCCTCCGGCTTGAGCGCCAGCGACTGCGCGATCGCCGCCACGAAAGGCGCGGAATACTCCACGCCAAACTGGCGCTTGACGGTTCTGGCCACGCGGGAGAACGACACCATGCGATCGCGGATGGAGCGCAACGTGGCAGGCAGCGGCGTGTCGTTGCACAAGCAGCCATGCACCACCGCAGCCAGGGAATACAGGTCGCTCCACGGGCCCTGGCGCAAATCCTCGTCGCCATCGGAATATTGCTCTATGGGCGCGTAGTTGACCTTGAGGACGGCGGTGTGTTTGCGGTCCTGGTCGTTGATCGCGTGCCGGGCAGCGCCCAGGTCGAGCAGCACCGGGGGGCCGATGTCCTGCAGAAAAATGTTGTCGGGCGAAATATCCCGATGCAGGGTCTTACCGTCATGGAGCACCCGCAGGGCACCCAGCACCGACCACAGCACCTTGCGCAGCCAGATCTCGGGCGGCGGGGTGCGCATCTGGGCACGGGCCTGCTTGAAGGTCATACCGCTGTAGAGGGGCATGACCATGTAGGCGGTGTTGTTCGCCTCCCAGAAGCGGAACACCTTGACCAGCGAAGGGTGGTCAAACTGCGCCAGCAGGCGCGCCTCACCCACAAAAGAGGCCAGCCCGGCCTGGAACGTTTGCTGGTCCGACGACGATCTCACCCAGAGCGACTGGCCCTGCGCCCGCCCCGCAAGCGCCGAAGGCATGTATTCCTTGATCGCCACGGCCCGGTGCAGGGAGTGGTCAAAGGCTTTGTAGACCATGCCAAACCCGCCAACACCCAGGAGCGCAAGGATCTCGAACTCAGCGAGGCGGGTGCCTGGCGGCAGCGCATCCACATGGCTGACACCGCTGGCTGGGGCTTGGCTGGAACTTGCGATCATGGTGAAAAGGGTGTGGCGTGCGGGCTTGTTTCGACAGAGATTGTGGGTGAACGGGTGCCAACACCGCTCCAAACGCAATCATGAAGCATGCCAGCACGCGCTACAGAAACAAAAGGCTTCCCGTCTGCCAAAAAAGTTACACACCCTGGTCAGAGATACGCCGATTGTGCCGCGCCATGGTTCCTGGCCGCCCTCAGCCCATGAAAAATTCGCATGGAACCATGACCCGGCCTCTGTGGTGCCCGCCACCCAGCGCAGCCCCCCCTCGACCCGGCCCAGGGAGGCGACAGGGCGCACTCGTTACCATAGAGCCATGTTCAGTTATCGCCACGCCTTCCACGCAGGCAACCATGCCGATGTGCTCAAGCACACGGTCTTGATCGCCGCCTTGCAACACCTTACCGAGAAGGACGCGGCCCTCACCGTGCTGGACACGCATGCGGGCGCGGGCCTGTACCGGCTCGACGGCGACTACGCCAGCACCAGCGGCGAAGCTGCAGACGGCATCGTCCGCCTGTTTGCCCCCACGGCCCCAGCCCTCACGCCGGCCCTGCAGGCCTATGTGGACATGGTCCGTGCCTTCAACCAGGGCAACACGCTCCGGGTTTACCCAGGCTCCCCGTTCATCACCCAGCGCCTGTTGCGCGACCACGACAAGCTCAAGCTCTTTGAGCTGCATCCCACCGACCTGCGCGCCCTAGCGGGCAACGTGGCCCAGCTCGAAGCAGGCCGCCAAGTGGCCGTGCTGCACGAAGACGGGTTCGAAGGGATCAAGAAATTCCTGCCTCCACCGGCCCGCCGCGCTTTGGTACTGTGCGATCCCAGCTATGAAATCAAGAGCGACTATGCCAAGGTGCTCGATATGGCGGCGGATTCGCTCAAGCGCTTTGCCACCGGCACGTACGCATTTTGGTACCCCATCATCCCGCGCCCCGAGGCGCACGACCTGCCCCGCCGTCTCAAGACCCTGGCCACCAAGGCAGGCAAAAGCTGGCTGCATGCCACGCTGACCGTCAAGAACAGCAAGCTCACCGAAAACGCTGCTGGCGACGTCAAGCGCCCAGGCTTGCCAGCCAGTGGCATGTTTCTGATCAACCCGCCCTTCACCCTGAAGGCCGCGCTCAAAACCGCACTGCCACAAATGGTGGAATTGCTGGCCCAGGACAAACACGCCACGCACACCCTGGAATCAGGCGGCTGATGCGTCCAAGTGGCGGGTCGTTCTTACGGCCCATCCGCCCCCACGTCCTCACTCTTCAGGGCAGGTCGATTCTCCATTGGCCACAGGAAACACCTCCACCGGCTTGAGCCCCAGACCGTGCAGCCCCAGGGCAATGGCTGCAGCGCGGCTCAAGTCCACGATCCGGCCCCGCGCATGGGGTCCCCGGTCATTCACGCGCACCACAACCCCTCGGCCCGTGATCTGGCTGCGCACACAGATGAAGGTGCCAAAGGCCAGGGTGGGGTGCGCAGCGGTCATTGCGTGCATGTCAAACCGCTCGCCACTGGCTGTCTTGCGCCGGTGAAACCCAGGCCCGTACCAGGACGCGAGTCCGGTCTCTGGCGCCACCTCGTACCGGCCAGACTCCCCCGAAGGCGCAGCCCATGAAGCGTCAATGGGCTCACCAAGAGGTTGCACCTCCTCATCCAGCAGCCCCGCCTCGGCCAACGCGGCATCCACGGCATTCGGGGTGGAGGGCTCTGCAGTGTTACCGGCCCCCTCTGCCTGCGCAGCAGGCAACCACGCACAGCAGACCGCAACCAGCAGGGGCAGCAGCCGCAGGTGGGCGCTAGCGCTTGCAGCGCTCCAGAAATGCTTCCTCAAACCGTCGCAGATCGTTTTTCTCTCCATCCGTCAAATCCGTTCTGGCGCGTTTGTTGGTAAGAATGCGGCGAGACTCGGCGCATTGCTGGGCGTGCCGCTCCTGCTGCTCCCTGGAAGCCTGTGCTGCGACCTGGGCAGACTTTTCGTCTTCCCGGCGCTGCTTGTCGCGGTGGCGGCGCTCCGCCGAAAGCCGTGAGTACGCATCCTGCTCCTCCTCCCGGCAATCGCGCCGGTATTCGCGCCGCATTCCTTCCACCACATCGGCCTTGATGCCCCGGCCATACGCTCCCCGGATGTTTTCATCCAGGGCCCGGCAGCGCGCGCTCAGATACTGATGGTGGTCTGGGGTTTCGGGCGATGACCGCACCGGCGAATAGCTGTCATAACGTGGCGATGAATATTGCGCCGGGGCAGGCCCCGCCACAGCGGCTGTGGTGCGGGCACCGTCAGGACATGGCCGCGACAGGACAAAGGTGTTCCCGCTATCGTCCCGGCAGTGGTAGCGGGTCTGCGCCTGAACGCCCGATATGCCCAACACCCACACACACAGCGCACACCATACCGCCACCCCAGCTCGTTCCATGACCACCATCCCCCTGCAAATGTTGCAAAGTGCTAATGGTAGCCAAGCCGTGGTCGTCAGATCCCCAGGCGGCGGCAGATTTCCAGAGTGGCCGCACTCTGGTTCATGGTGTAGAAATGCAGTGCGGGCACGCCCGCGCTGCGCAGCTGGTCACACAGGTCGGTCACCACATCCAGCCCAAAGGCCTTGATGCTGGCTGTGTCGTCGCCAAACGCCTGCAGGCGCAGCCGGATCCAGCGGGGAATCTCGGCACCGCAGGCGTCCGAGAAACGCATCAGCTGCGTGGAGCTTCCGATGGGCATGATGCCCGGCACCACAGGCACGTTGGCGCCCAGGCGCTGTGTGTCTTCCACAAAGCGGAAATACGCATCGCTGTTGTAGAAATACTGGGTGATGGCCGAGTCCGCACCCGCCTGCACCTTGGCGATGTAGGCGTTCAGGTCTGCCTCGGGCGACTTGGCCTGGGGATGCACCTCGGGGTAGGCGGCCACTTCGATGTGGAAATCCCGGCCCGTCTCCGCGCGGATGAAGGCCACCAGGTCACTGGCGTACTGAAACTCCCCGCCCGCGCCGTAGCCGCTGGGCAAATCGCCACGCAGCGCCACCAGGCGCTTGACGCCCATGGCCTTGAGCGTGGCGAGCTGCTCGCGCACGGACTGGCGTGTGGCACCAATGCACGAGAAGTGCGAGGCGGCGCTCACACCTTCGGCCAGGATTTCACGCACCGTGCCAAAAGTGCCCTCCTGCGTGGAGCCACCGGCGCCGTAGGTCACCGAGCAGAAATCCGGGTGCAGCGCATACAGCTGCTGGCGCGCGGCCCGCAGCTTGTCCGCACCTTCGGGCGTCTTGGGCGGAAAAAATTCAAAACTCACCGGAAAACCGGTGCCCTGGGCATTGGCAGCAATCATGGTGCCCTCCTCGCATAAACAAAAAATTCATGGTTGCCGTCGCCGCCCTGGATGGGGCTGTCGAGCCAGGCCTGTACGGCCAGACCCAGTTCGGCGCAGCAGTCGCGGATGCGTTTTTCCACCACGGCATACAGGGCGGCATCCCGCACCACACCGCCCTTGCCCACCTGGCCGGGCTGCAGTTCAAACTGCGGCTTGACCAGCATGAGCAGGTGGCCGTCAGGGCGCAGGAATGCGGCGATGGCGGGCAGCACCAGGGTCAGCGAGATGAAGGACAGATCCCCCGTCACCAGGTCGAACGCCGGTGTCGTGTCCACGCCCGCGCATTCGGCGCGGCGTCTGCGCTGGACGGGCAGTGTGCCCTGCGCGCGGGCTTCGGCGCGCAGGGCGCGCTCGGACTTGAAGGCTTCGATGTCCTGGTCCTTGGCGTCGCCGCTATCGTCGTAGGCTTCGTCCACCAGGCCGCCGTTGCGCATCCAGCTGTAGGGCGCCTCGGGCTGGGTTTCGTTGTCTTCGTCGGCTTCGACAACTTCAGAGAGCGCCAGCTCGCAGGCTTCCTGCAGCGCCTGTGCGGTCAGCGAGCGCGCGTTCACGCCCTCCACGCAGACCACACGTAGATCGCTGCGCAGCCGCTCGTGGAGCTGGCCATGGCCCACGTCCACACCGATGACCTGCGCTGCGCCCTGCTGCAGCAGGCAATCGGTAAAGCCGCCGGTGCTCTGCCCCACATCCAGGCAGCGCAGCCCGGCCACGGACAGCCCCGTGGCCAACAAGGCGCCTTCCAGCTTGAGGCCACCGCGCGAGATGTACTTGGCCTCGGCATCGTCCAGCAGCTTCACCTCGGCCACGGACGGGATGTCATCGCCGTTTTTGGCCACCTTCTGCCAGGGCGCCAGGGGTGACAGACGCCACTCCACGCCCGCAGCAATCAGCCGCTGCGCTTGCGAGCGCGTGGCCGCATGGCCCGCTTCCACCAAAAATACATCTGCACGCATGGCGCTCATCCTTTAAGAGTCAAATCAGCCTCCAGCGCTTATCCATCAAGCGCAAGCAGCTATCACAATAGTAGCAACCACGATGCAGTGATCCACCAGCGCACCGGCGGCATGCCGCCAAGGCGCGCAATGCGCCTGGGGCGCGGGATCAATAGCGGTAGGTGTCCGGCTTGTACGGGCCTTGCTTGGGCACGCCAATGTAGGCAGCCTGCTCGTCGGTCAGCTCCGTCAGCATGGCGCCCACCTTCTTGAGGTGCAGGCGGGCCACCTTTTCGTCCAGGTGCTTGGGCAACACGTAGACCTTGCCATTTTCGTAGTAGTCGCTGTGGGTGAACAGCTCGATCTGGGCAATGGTCTGGTTGGCAAAGCTCGACGACATCACAAAGCTCGGGTGGCCCGTGCCGCAGCCCAGGTTCACCAGGCGGCCCTTGGCCAGCAGGATGATGCGCTTGCCGTCCGGGAAGATCACGTGGTCCACCTGGGGCTTGATCTCTTCCCACTCGTACTGCTCCAGCGACGCCACCTGGATCTCGTTGTCGAAGTGGCCGATGTTGCAGACGATGGCCTGGTCCTTCATGGCCAGCATGTGCTCGTGGCGGATCACGTCCTTGTTGCCGGTGGTGGTCACGAAGATATCGGCCTTGTCGGCAGCGTATTCCATGGTCACGACTTTGTAGCCTTCCATCGCGGCCTGCAGGGCGTTGATGGGGTCGATCTCGGTCACCCACACCTGGGCGCTCAGTGCACGCAGGGCCTGGGCGCTGCCCTTGCCCACGTCGCCGTAGCCGGCCACCACGGCCACCTTGCCAGCGATCATCACGTCGGTGGCGCGCTTGATGCCGTCCACCAGCGATTCACGGCAACCGTACAGGTTGTCGAACTTGCTCTTGGTTACCGAGTCGTTCACGTTGATGGCGCGGAACATCAGCGAGCCCTTGGCCGACATTTCCTTCAAGCGGTGCACGCCGGTGGTGGTTTCTTCGGTCACGCCGATGATCTGGGCGCTCTTGCGGCTGTACCAGGTCGGGTCCTCAGCCAGCTTGGCCTTGATGGAGGCGAACAGGCAGGTTTCTTCTTCGCTGGTGGGGTTGGCGATCAGCGATGCGTCCTTTTCGGCGCGCTTGCCCAGGTGCATCAGCAGCGTGGCATCGCCGCCGTCGTCCAGGATCAGGTTGGGGCCTTCGCCTTCGGTGCCGGCGGGGCCAAAGTCAAAAATGCGGTGGGTGTAGTCCCAGTATTCGGCCAGGGTCTCGCCCTTGATGGCAAACACGGGCGTACCGGCGGCGGCAATGGCAGCGGCGGCGTGGTCTTGCGTGGAGAAGATGTTGCAAGAAGCCCAGCGCACCTCAGCGCCCAGGGCCTGCAGCGTCTCGATCAGCACGGCGGTCTGGATCGTCATGTGCAGCGAGCCCGTGATGCGGGCGCCCTTGAGCGACTGCTGGGGCGCGAACTCCTCGCGGATGGCCATGAGGCCGGGCATCTCGGTTTCGGCGATGCGGATTTCTTTGCGGCCCCATGCGGCCAGGCCGATGTCGGCAATGATGCAGTCGGTGTTGACCGGGGCGTTGACGCGTGCGTTCATGATGGTTTCTTGCTCCAAAGCATGTTGAAAAACCACTGGTCGCGGGAGTGAAAAAGCTCACCACACGAGAAGTGGATGAGCGTCGTTGCTAGATGACTCCGAGCCTCACGCCCCGCCTGTGCTGGGGACGCTGCAACGCTCCTCGGATCGGCGGATTATAAAAGCAAGTGCATTCCCCGCACCATGCCCCGGGATGAATCCGTCCTCGGCCTTGCACGGAACAGTAAAATCCCGCCACTGCCGCCCCTGCGTCCCACGCCGGTCCCGGCCCGAAGATTCTTGCGCAGGGCGCTCTGCCCCGCACCCATCCCATTCAGGAACCCCCTGTGTCCTACGCCCCCGAAACCCGGCGCCGCCGCACCTTTGCCATCATTTCCCACCCCGACGCGGGCAAGACCACGCTGACCGAAAAGCTGCTGCTGTTCTCGGGCGCGATCCAGATCGCCGGTGCCGTCAAGGGCCGCAAGGCCAGCCGGCACGCCACGTCGGACTGGATGGAGATCGAAAAGCAGCGCGGCATCTCGGTGGCCAGCTCGGTCATGCAGATGCTGTACCGCGAGCACGTGATCAACCTGCTCGACACGCCCGGCCACAAGGACTTTTCGGAAGACACCTACCGCGTGCTCACTGCCGTGGACTCGGCCCTGATGGTGATCGACGCCGCCAACGGTGTGGAAGCGCAGACCCGCCGCCTGATCGAGGTCTGCCGCCAGCGCGACACGCCCATCATCACCTTCGTGAACAAGATGGACCGCGAAGTGCGCGACCCACTGGACATCATGGACGAGGTGGAGCGCGAGCTGGGCATGCCCTGCTGCCCCATGACCTGGCCCGTAGGCCAGGGCAAGAGCTTTGGCGGCATCATCAACCTGCGCACCAAGACCATGACGGTGTTCGAGTCCGGCAGCGAACGCCGCCCACAGGACTTCGAGGCCATCCCCTTGTCGGACGAGGCGACTCTGCGCACACGCTTTGGCGCTGAGTTCGACGCCGCGCTGGAGAGCATGGAACTGGCCGTGGGCGCATCGCCCGCGTGGGACCATGAAGCCTTCCTGGCTGGCAAGCTCACCCCCGTGTTCTTCGGCTCCGGCGTGAACAACTTCGGGGTGATGGAGGTGCTCGATGCCCTGGTGGACATGGCTCCGCCCCCCGGCCCGCGCGTGAGCACGCTTGAAGTGAACAAGCAGCCCGTCATCAAGACCATTCAGCCCGAGGACGAAGGTTTTGCCGGCGTGGTGTTCAAGGTGCAGGCCAACATGGATGCCAACCACCGCGACCGCATCGCCTTTGTGCGCGTGGCCTCGGGCAAATACACGCCGGGCATGAAGCTCAAGGTGCAGCGCACCTCCAAGGAGCTGCGCCCCACCAGCGTGGTGACCTTCATGTCGCAACGCCGCGAGGCCGTCGAAGAAGCCTACGCAGGCGACATCATTGGCTTTACCACCCACGGCGGCGTGCAGTTGGGCGACACCATCACCGATGGTGCCAACCTGCAGTTCACCGGCCTGCCGTTCTTCGCACCCGAGATGTTCATGACCGTGGTGCTCAAGAACCCCTTGCGCACCAAGCAGCTGCAGCAGGGCCTGGCCCAGCTGGGCGAGGAAGGCGCGATCCAGGTCTTCAAGCCCGACGCAGGCGGCAACATGCTGCTGGGCGCCGTAGGCCAGCTCCAGTTTGAAGTGGTGCAGCACCGCCTCAAGGCCGAGTACGACGCCGATGTGCGCCTGGAAGGCTGCCAGTACACCGGCGCGCGCTGGATCACCGCCGACAACGCAGCCGACCTGCGCGCGTTCACCGACGCCTACCCGCTGCGGCTGGCGCACGACGCGGCCGACACACTGGCGTACCTGTGCACCAGCCCGTATGACGTGCGCCTGGCGCAAGAGCGGTTTCCGAAGATCCATTTCCACCCGCTGCGCGAGCATGCGGGGTTGGCGCTGCAGGGCGCATAGCCCGCACAAGAGGGGGAAATTCTTGCGCAGTCAGCCGGTCAATTTCTCCACGGCGCCGCTTTGCACCAGGACTTGCATCGGCTCCACCATTTCCGCACTGCCCCTGGTCGGTGCGGACTTGCTGCTGCTGAAGACTTGGACCAGAGGGCGTGATGTGCCTGGGAGTGTGGGCAGCAGAAGGCATCGAAGCGAAACGTGCAAAAACCGAGGATCGCGTGGTGCTACCGACAAGCCCAGGGTGGGCCCCTGGGCGCGGGAGGTGGTACCACGCGGGACCCGTTTTTCGCGCGTTGCAGCCGATGCTCCTTCTGCCGCCCGCACTCCTAGCCACAACACGCCTGCAGCGCTCAACTTCCTGCGTCATTGGCAATGGACGCTCCAGCATTGAAAGCCGCGCGCCACGCGCTGCGCGAACACATCGACCGCCATCCCTGGATCGAGTGTCTCAGCGCCACACTGCTTCTGTCTCTGCTCACCCTGCTGGTGCATGGCGCATCACTCCAGGGATCCTGGCGCTGGGATGACGGCGCTCACCTGAGCTACGCCGCCCAATACACACCCTGGCAATATTTCTTGGAGCCCCACATTGCCCAAGGGCACTCCAGTGCCAATGTCGCTCCATGGAACCTGCTGTTCTACGACATCAACCTGAGCTTGTTCGGCATGGCCGCCGCGGGCCACTACGCGCAATTGCTGCTGCTCGTGGGGCTGGGAGCCGCGTTGTTCTATGCCGTGTTGCGAGAGTGGGTGGAGCCCCTGCCCGCACTGATCGGCGCCGTTGCGCTGTTGCTTGGCAAGCCCACTGCCCACATCGCGGCGGGACTGATGCATGGGCACTATGCGACCGGCTTCGTGTTCGCCATGCTGTCGATACTGGGGTGGGCCCGGTATCTCAAAGGCGGGCGCGGATACTGGCTGGGGCTGTCGACCCTGGCCTACCTGATGGCGACTACCTGCAAGGAAGTCTATGTACCCCTGGTCGTCCTCTTGCCCTTCCTGCCCGTGGGCACGCGGCAGCAACGGGTGCGTGCTCTGATACCGTTTATGCTGATTGCACTGGTCTACATAGGGTGGCGCTACCTGCTACTTGGGCGCCTCGTGGGCGGCTACAGCCAAGGGGTTTTCGATGCCAGCGAGGCCCTGCGCCAGTTGCTCCGGGTTCCCAAATTGCTCCTCGGCTCCAAACCGCCCGGCAACATCCTTGCCGTTGTATTTCTCGGCCTTCTGTGTCTTGCGGCCGTGAAGCGCCGCCTCCATGCGCCTGTGTTCTTCGTGTCCTTGGGCATCGTCCTGCTGCCGCTGATACCGCTGACGGCCTTTCCGGGAATTCACAGTCCGGACCGCTACCTGTTCGTGCCGTGGGTGGCGTTTTCAGCCTGCCTGGCGGTCGTCTGGCCGCGAGAGACGCGCCCGGTTTTTGCACTTGTCGGAGGCGCAGCGCTTGTTGCGGCCCTGGCAGGTGTGCACGCGCAGGAGAAACAGGCGCTCAGGCCCAACCTGGCGTATTGGGACACGCTGTACCGCTTTGCCCTGTCGCTCGACAAAGAGCGGCAGGCCATATTCGTAGTCCCTGAGTTCGGAGGCACCGATGATGGATACAAACGCTCTGTACTGATCCGCGCCAGAAACACCGCCGACCTGTTTGCGCCAAAGCCGCAGCCAGGCGATTTGCACGTCGTGGACGAAAAGGGCCGTGGCCTGGAACAGGTCCCATTGGCCACCCTGCAGCTATTCGAGTTCCGTGGCGGGGACATGGTGCCCATGCCCCCCGAAAGGGTCGCAGAGAAACTCCCGAGCCTGGCGCGTGGGCAACCTGCCCAAAGTGTCCGTTAGAAGCAGCCATCTCTTCGTCCACAGAAAAAGGTGCGAGCCCGAGCGACAGCCCTCCGCGACTTTCACCAACGCCCCCTCTCGCCATCCCTATGCCTTCTCGTTCCCCCATGCTTCCGTTGAGTACCTGGAATCCTCCCGTCCGCCTCGTCGGCCTGCTCACCGACATCGACGACACGCTGACCACGGAGGGGGTTGTGCCTGCGCACGTGGTGCAGGCGATGGAGTCGCTCAAGGCCCGGGGACTGGCCGTGATTCCCATCACAGGTCGCCCCGTAGGCTGGAGCGAGCCCTTTGCGGCAGCCTGGCCTGTGGATGCCATCGTGGCCGAGAATGGTGCTGTGGCCCTGCAGCGCTCTCTGGACAAGCGCGATGCGCTGTTAAAACGATATCAACAGGATGCAGCCACGCGCGCAGCCCATTTCGCCCGCATGCAGCAAGTGCTGGCTGACATCGAAGCCAGGGTGCCCGGCGCCCGCCGCGCGACCGACTCGCCCGGACGCGAAACGGACATCGCCATCGACCACAGCGAGTTCACACACCTGCCTCAAGAGCGGATCGACCAATGCGTGGCGATCCTGCGCGCCGCAGGCATGAACGCCACCGTGAGCAGCATCCACATCAACGGCTGGTTCGGGGCGCACAACAAGCTGGAGGGCGCGCGCTGGATCGTGCGCGAGTTGCTGGGACGCGACCTCGACGCGGAGATCGACCGCTGGGTGTATGTGGGCGACTCGACCAACGACCAGCTCATGTTCGAGCACTTCCCCCACAGCGTGGGGGTGGCCAACATCGCGCGCTTTGCGCCACAACTGCAGCACCTGCCGCGTTATGTGACCCAGGGCGAACGTGGCGCGGGGTTTGCCGAAGTGGCACGGGCGATCCTGGCGGGTCTGGATCGCGGCGGGAGCTGAGCCTGAAGCAGCCTTGACCGAGAAATTTGAATAGAAATACGGCCTAGCGCTTGATGGATGTGCGCATATAGCTATATTTTTAATAGCAAAACTTCACAAGCCCACGCCCTTCTCAGGCCTTGAGGAAGATGTCCGTATCCGGCGCAAAGCAGGCGTGCAAGGGCAGCAGCGCCCCGCCCAGCGCGCGGGCGTCCGAGCCCATGGTGCCCAGCTCCAGCCGGGGGGGCTGGTGCAGGCCTTCCCAGTTGTAGTCGGCCAGCGCGTGGCGGGCACTCTCGCACAGTGCCTGCAGCAGCTCGGGGGCTGCGGCGCCATCGACCACCACGGCATCCAGGTCCAAAAACGCGGTGGCCGAGACGATGCAATGCGCCAGGCCCGCCGCAGCGCGCGCAATCCAGCCCCGGCTGTGTTCCAGCCACGGGGCCTGCAGAACGCGTTTGTCGTAGGCGGCCATGGGGTCGAGGCCGTGTTCCCGAAAGCGCTGCTCCAGCTCCCACAGCGATGCCTGGCTGATGAGCTGTGCGGGGGCCTGGCCCGGCTGGGCGGGTGACAGCGGCAGCGAGGCCACCGCACCCGCGTTGCCATGCAGACCGCGATGCAGGTGCGAATTGATGACCAGCCCGCCGCCCACAAAGGTGTCCATGAACAGGTACAGAAAACTCGGGATGTCGCGCCCGCGCCCCTGCAGCAGCTCGGCCACGCAGGCGGCGGAGGTGTCCTTGGCAAAGCTCACGGGCAGCTCGGTCATCTGCTGCACCTGCTCGGCCAAGTCGATGTTATTCCAGGCTTCCGACTGCGCCTCGGTGAGCCCCAGCATGCGGTGCCAGCCGCCGAGCTGGAACGGCGCTGCCACGCCCACGCCCACCACGCGCGAGCGCAGCGGACCCAGGCCGTCGAGCAGCTGGTTCAGGTGCGTGCGGATGGCGGGCAACAGCACGTCGATGTCAGGGAAGGCGTAGTCGAGCACGATGCGCTCGCGCACATGGCCGGTGAAGTCCACCAGCAGCCAGTCGGCACTGCGGCGGCCGATCTTGATGCCGATGGCAAAGGCGCCGTCGGGGTTGAGACCAATGGGCACCGAAGGCTGGCCCACGCGGCCGCGCACGGGGGCTTCGCGGCGCAGCAACTGGTCTTCGTCGAGCCGGGCGGTGATCAAACCGATGGTCTGCGCCGTGAGGCCCGTGACCCGCGCCATCTCAGCCTTGGCCAGGCTGCCGTGGGTGCGCAGCGCCTGCAGTACCACGCGCTCGTTGAACTGGCGCAGCCCCACGTGGTTGGAGCCGCGCTGGCGCAGCAGCGCGGGGCTGGCGGCAGCGTTGTCAACGGCGGGTAGGGATGCGTCGGTGTCCAGCATGGTGATGAAACGATCAGGCGTTCAGAGTGTCGCCGATGACGCCCTTGCGCAGCAGGAAGTTGCCCCAGGGCTGCAGCTCGCCCGTCACCACGATGGCATAGGCCTTTTTGACGCGCTCGTAGAACGCAAAACGCTCCACGCCTTCGGCCTGCGCGCTGGCCACGCCCTCGCGTGCCAGTACGGCCATGGTTTCGCGCTGCAGGGCCGATCGGTAAGGCACCTCGGTGCCGCCCACCTGCATGTAGGCCACGGGGTGCGGCACGTCTTGCGCCAATGGCAGCACGCTGGCCACGGCCTGCACGGCGCGTGCCATGCCAATGCCGGGCAGGCGCAGCACAGGCTTGCCCGCGCCCAGGCTCATGGCGGTGAAGTTGGCGTCGGCCAGCACGATGGCGTCGTCGTGGCCCATCTCGGCCAGCACCTTGAGCAGGTCGGGGGTCAGCAGGGGATCAATGTTCTTCAGCATGGGGGCGTTTCAGGCAAGGCATTCAGCGGGCAGGTCAGACGCGGCCATGGCCCCTGTCATCACAGCCACGGTGTCGCTCATGCTGATCTTCTTGGGGTTGACGACGGCGGCGCGCTTGCCCAAACGGGCGATGTGGATGCGGTCGGCAATCTCGAACACATGGGGCATGTTGTGGCTGATGAGAATGACGGGCAGACCTTTGTCGCGCACGCGGCGGATCAGCTCCAGCACCATGTTGCCCTCCTTCACGCCCAGGGCGGCCGTGGGCTCGTCCATGATGACGACATGGCGCGCAAACGCTGCGGCGCGCGCCACGGCCACGCACTGGCGCTGGCCGCCCGAGAGCGTCTCCACCGCCTGCGTCATGGAGCGGATGCCGACCTTGAGCTCGGCCATGCGGGCCACGCTTTCTTCGAGCATCTTTTTCTTGTCGAGCATGCGCAGCGCGCTGCCCAGCAGTCCGGGGCGGCGCAGTTCGCGACCCAGAAACAGGTTCTCGGCAATCGTCATGGCCGGGGCCACGGCCAGGTCTTGGTACACGGTTTCGATGCCCGCGCGGCGTGCGTCGATGGGGCTCTTGAACTGGATGCGCTGGCCGTCGAGCAGGATTTCGCCTTCGTCCGGCACGGTGGCGCCGGACAGCGCCTTGATCAGGCTCGACTTGCCCGCACCGTTGTCGCCGATCACGGCAAGGATCTCGCCTGCGCGCAGTTCAAAGTCAGCGCCATCCAGCGCAGTGACCTGCCCGTAGCGCTTGACCAGGCCCTTGGCCTGCATGACCAGCGGGGCGTTCGTTGTGTTTGTGGAGTTGGCCATGATCAACGCACTCCTTTGCGCGAGAGTTGGTCAGTGGCCACGGCCAGGATCACGAGGATGCCGGTGACCAGAATTTGGTAGACCGACGACACGCCCATCAGCGTGAGCCCGTTGCGGAACACGCCCACAATCAGCGCCCCCACCAGCGTGCCCAAAATCATGCCGCGCCCGCCAAACAGGCTGGTGCCGCCCAGCACCACGGCGCTGATGGCGTCGAGGTTCTCGGTCTGACCCGCATTCGGGTCACCCGCGCCGGTGCGGGCCACCGACAGTACCGATGCGATGCCGTAGAACAGGCCGGCCAGCACATACACGCCCAGCAGCACCTTGTCGGTGGCAATGCCGGTGAGGCGTGTGGCTTCGGGGCTGTTGCCCACGGCGTACACATGGCGGCCCGGCGCGGTTTCGCGCAGCGCAAACCAGGTGACGAGGTACAGCACCAGCATGAGCACCGCGCCCCAGACGATAGCGGTCTGCCCCAGCTGGAAGGTGTTGCCCAGTGCGGTCATGCCAGCGGGGATGTCGGTGATGGTCTGCGCGCCCGAGTACAGCTGCGTGGCGGCAAACGCGATGTTGAGCGTGCCCAGCGTGACGATGAAGGGCGGCAGCTTGATCTTGGTGACCAGCAGGCCGTTGATCAGGCCGAACAGCATGGTCACCGCCATGCCGCAGGCAATCGCCACGGGGGCCGAAAGGCCGTAGTCCGTCGCCATCTTGGTCATCACAATGCCGCCCAGCGCCATGACCATGCCACACGACAAATCGATGCCTGCGGTGAGGATCACCAGCGTCTGGCCAATGGCGATGACCGCCACCACCATGACCTGCTGCAGGATGAGCGCGAAGTTCTGCGCCGACAGGAAGCGCTCGCTCTGCGTGGCAAAAAAGGCGCACGCCAGGATCAGCGCGATGAACGGCCCCAGCGTGGCCAGCGGCGGTAGTTTGGAAGCGGTCGAGGACATGGCGGCTCCGTGCGGGTGGATGAGGTGACTCTCAGAGAGAAGGCGTTTTTTCAGAGCTGCTCGCAAAACTCAGCGAAGCGGTTCTGGCTAGGCGCTGCGTCGCAGGCAGTACGGTAGTACGACAAGACGCAGCAACGACGCCAGAAGAGTTTTGAGAACGGCTCTTACTTGGCGCCCCAGCACAGGTCGGTGCCAGTCTTCACATCCTTGCTGTCCACGCCCGCCATGGGCTTGGCAGCGATCAGCGTCACGCCGGTGTCGGTGTAGCCGCTGACCTTCTTGCCGGTCTTGGCGTATTCCACGCCTGCCGCCACGCCCATGGCGGCCATGCGCAGTGGGTACTGCTGGCTGGTGGCGGCGATCACACCCTTGCCCACGTCGGCAATGCCCGCACAGCCACCGTCCACTGAGACGACGAGCACGTTCTTCTCCTTGCCTGCGGCCTTGAGCGCGTTGTAGGCACCGGCGGCAGCGGGCTCGTTGATGGTGTAGACGATGTTGATGTCAGGGTTCTTCTGCAGGCAGTTTTCCATGCCGGTCTGGCCCTTGGCGCGGTCGCCAAAGCTGTCGGCCATGCAGACCACTTCGGCGGGGCGCGACAGCTCATTGCTCTTGGCATCGTTGGCCTGCAGGCCAAAGCCCTTCAGGAAACCGTTGTGCCGCTGCGCGCCCACCGGGTGGCCGGGGAACAGGTCCAGCGTAGCAATCACGGGCTTCTTGCCTGCAGCGGCGGCCTTGGCGTACTGGCCGATCAGCTCGCCGGCCTTGTAGTTGTCGGTGGCAAACAGCGCGTCGGTCGCATCCATGGGCTCGGTGGGACTGTCGAGCGCAATCACCATCACGCCGCGCGCCTGCGCCTTCTTGATCGCGGGCACGATGGCCTTGGCGTCGCTGGGGGTGATGAGGATGGTCTTGGCACCGGCGGCGATCAGGTTCTCCATGGCCGTGACCTGGCCCGCGTTGTCGCCATCGGTCTTGCCTGCGGCCGACACCAGCTTGGCACCCAGCTTCTTGGCCTCGGCCGTGGCGCCCTCTTTCATCTTCACGAAGAAGGGGTTGGTCTCGGTCTTGGTGATGAGGCCGATGACGGGCTCGGATGTCTGCGCCTGGGCCAGGCCACAGGCCAGGGCGCCGGTGAGGGCAAGGGCAGAAAGCGCAAAGGCGGGGGTGCGTTGCATGGTGTTGTCTCCGGGTGTTGGGATGGCAGATTCCTGTCGGCCCCGTGCTGCGCGGCTGGCAGGTGAACCACTCTTGTCGGGTGGATGGGATCGAACTATAGTGGCCGACGAGTTAATAAATCAAGTGGATTTACTTATGGTTTTCCCTATCCAGTCCCCCGACTCCAGCCCCGCCCACACCGCACCGCCGCTGCGCGTGGCCACGGCGGGCGAGGCCTTGTTTGACCTGATCGAAGAGCCCGATGGCCGCCTCAAGCCCTGCGCGGGCGGCGCGGTCTACAACCTCACCCGCGCGCTGGGCCTGCAGGGCGTGGGCACGCTGTACCTCAACCCGCTGTCGGGCGACATGCTGGGGCGACAACTGGCGCGCGGCCTGCACGATGCGGGCGTGGCCCTGGCAGCGCCCACGCCGGTGCGTGCGCCCAGCGCGCTGGCGCTGGCCGCACTGGATGCCGAGGGCAAGGCCAGCTACAGCTTCTACCGCGACGGCGTGGCCGACCGCCAGGTGACGGCCGCCGCGCTGACGGCTGCTTGCGCCGTATTGCCAGAGCTGCAAGTAGTGGCCACGGGCTGCCTGGCGCTGGTGGCACAGGACGCTGCCGTTTACCAGCCCTGGCTGGCGGCGCAACGCGCTGCGGGCCGCATGGTGGTGGTGGACGCCAACCTGCGCCTGTCGGCCGTGGACGATGCGGAGGCCTACCGCGCCAATGTGATGGCCGCCCTGCAGCACGCCCACCTTATCAAGGTGAGCGACGATGACCTGGAGGCGCTGGCCGTTCCGGGCGCCAACGCATTGGAGCGCGCCCGCTATCTGCAGCAGCAAACACAGGCCCAATGGCTCGCGCTCACGCTGGGGCCGGAAGGTGCCTGGCTGCTGCAGCGCGACGGCCTGGCCGTGCATGCGCGCGAAGAAGCGCCGATCACGGTGGTGGACACCGTGGGCGCAGGCGACTGTTTTCTGGCGGGTTTGATCACCGCCTGGCTGGCAGGGCCTGAGCGTGGGGAGGAAGCGCGGGCCCGTGGTGCGGAGGGCTTGACGGCTCCGGTCACCGAAGCCCGGTTGCGCGCCATGCTGCTCCACGCGCTGGCCAGTGCCGGCCACTGCGTGGAGCGCGCGGGCTGCACGCCGCCGCGTTACGAGGAAGTGCGCGAAAGGCTGGCGTTGCGGCGCTGAGCGACCGCAGCGGGCCGATATCCCTTACTCAGCCGGCTTGGCTGCCGGTTTACGGGCTCGGCTGCGAGGACGGGCAGCGGGTGCCTTGGCGGGTGTGGCGCCTTCTGCCTCGGCGGCGGAGGCCTCGGGAGCGGCAGTAGAGGACTCGGCACTTACCTCCCTCCCTCCAGCACGCGCGCTGCGCGCAAGGGGCGTGGCGGCCTTGCGGGGGCTGGCCCCGGGCTTTGCGCCGTCTCCACTGCGCGCGCGGCTGCGGCGAGGGGTGACGGCTTCGGGGCCATCGTCCTCGGTGGATGCACCGCCTTCCGGCGTGTCCGCACCCTCTTCCACTTCGGAGCGCATTTCTTGCAGCGGGGTGGAGTCGATCACCGGCTCTGGCGGCGCAGCCTCGGGGGCAACGGACTGGCTGAAGTAGCGGCTGGCCGGACGCTCTGCAGGGGTATCAGCCTGTTCGGCCTCAAGGTGTTCGTGGCGCTGCGGGGAGCGCGTGTCTGCCCGGTCCGGGCCCTCACCGCGACGCCCTCGGCTGCGGCCCGATGGGCCCTGCTCTTCGCCGCCGTCCGAACGCAGGTCAGGCGCCGTCGCCACCGCATGGAAGTCGTGCCGCGTGGCGCCGCCCTGGCTGGCTCGCTCACCGGCTCCTTCAGGCCGCGCGGGCGCGGCGGCGGCGCTCGGCCCACCATGGCTGCGGTACACATACGCGCCCGACTTTTCATCGCGCCCAAACTCCAGCAGCCCGCGCGCCTGCGCTTCCTCCAGCAGGTTGCCAAAGGTGCGGAAGCCATACCGGCCTTCGCTGAAATCGGGCTTGCGGCGCTTGATGGCCTCCTTGAGCACCGAGGCCCAGATCTTGCCGGTGTCGCCGCGCTCGGACAGCAGGGCTTCAAACGTCTCGGCCGCCAGCTCCACGCCCTGGGTCCGGCGCGCGTCCTGGCTTTCCTTGCGGCTGCGCTCCTCCTCGGGGCTGCGGCGGGGCGCGGGCGGTGGGTTGCTGCCTGGGGCCTGGCGGCGGGCCTGCGCACGCTGGTTCTCGCGGACCAGGTCGTCGTAAAAGATGAACTCGTCGCAGTTGGCGATGAGCAGGTCCGACGTGGACTGCTTCACGCCCACACCGATCACCTGCTTGTTGTTCTCGCGCAGCTTGGACACCAGCGGCGAGAAGTCCGAGTCGCCGCTGATGATGACGAAGGTGTTGACGTGCGACTTGGTGTAGCAGAGGTCCAGCGCGTCCACCACCAGGCGGATGTCGGCCGAATTTTTGCCGGACTGGCGCACATGGGGGATTTCGATCAGCTCGAAATTCGCCTCGTGCATGGTGGCCTTGAAGCCCTTGTAGCGCTCCCAGTCGCAATAGGCCTTCTTGACCACGATGGAGCCCTTGAGCAGCAGGCGCTCCAGGATGGGCTTGATGTCGAACTTTTCGTACTGCGCATCGCGCACGCCCAGGGCGACGTTTTCAAAGTCGCAGAACAGGGCCATGCTGATGCTGTCGGAGGGGGATGCCATATCGTGTGTGAGTTCCGTTCAATGCTGCGGATCATCACACGGAACGCATTGCGCCCTCCGAAGGGATGGCCTCAGGTGGGTTTGGCCAAGCCCAGTTTCTCTACCAGCGCCTTCTCGCGCGTGAACGTGTCCTGCGCAAACTTCTTGTACGCCGCCGTGCTCATGTACATCGGCACCATGTCATAGCGCGCCAGGGCCGTGCGATAGCTCTCCTGCTCCATGGCCTGCTTGAAGGCATCGTGCAGGCGCTTGACCACCGCATCGGGCGTGCCCTTGGGCGCACCGATGCCAAAGGGCGAGTTCTGCACCAGGTTCAGCCCCAGCTCCTTGAGCGTGGGCGCATCGGGGAACTTGGCCAGGCGCTCGGCACCCCAGGTGTTGAGCACGCGCAGCTTGCCGGCCTCGACCTGCGGTGCAAAACCGGTGGAGTCGGCCGCCGCCATGATCTGCCCGCCCAGGATGGACTGCATGAGGTCGGCGCTGCCCTTGTAGGGCACATGGAGCAACTCCAAGCCCAGCTGCTGGGCGATGAGCTCCATGGTCAGGTGCGGGCTGGTCATGGTGCCGGTGGAGCCGTAGCTGAGCTTGCCGGGGTTGGCCTTGGCCCAGGCCACGAAGTGCGTCCAGGTCTTGAGGGGCGAGTCAGCGGGCACAACCAGGCCAAACGCGTAGCCGGTGACGTTGAGCACGTAGCTGATGTCTTTGACCGGGTCCCAGTTGATCTTGGTGGTGTAGGGCAGGCGGAACACGCCCAGCGGAATCTGCGCCACCGTGTAGCCGTCGGCAGGCACGGTTTGCAGCGCCTGCGCAGGCAAGGTGCCGCCCGCGCCGGGCTTGTTTTCGACAATGACGGTCTGCCCGAGGATCTTGCTGGCGTTGTCGGCCAACGCGCGCATGGTGATGTCGGTGGGGCCGCCCGCCGGGAAGGCGATGATCAGCTTGATGGGTTTGTTGGGAAAGCTCTGGGCCTGCGCCAGGAACGCGGGGGCGGCGAGGCTGGCGGCTCCCCATTGGATGATCTGGCGACGTTGCATGGCGAGGCTCCTCAAAACGAAAGACAAAAGATTCGCTCATTGGACTGCAGCCCCTCGCGCGGGGCATGCAGGAAACCCCCTAGCCTCTGTCACCAAGGCGGCAGCGCGGCTGGGGCAGGATGGTTCCCGCAACGCGCCGGTAGCGCGCAACACCGCAGGCGTTTGTCACACTTTGTACGTGGACAGCAGCAGGCTGGTTTCCGTGTTGGCAATGCCCGGCGTGAGGCGGATGCGGCCCAGCGCCGCATCGAATGCCTCCAGGCTTTCGGCGCGCACCTCGGCCACGATGTCCCAGCGGCCGTTGGTGGTGTGCAGGGTGCCCACCGTGGGCTCACCGCGCAGCGCATGGATGACAGCGGGCGCCGCATTGCCCTCGACCGCGATGCTCATCCACGCACGGATGCGCTGGGGCTCCGAATCGGGCCGCAGCCGCACGGTATAGCCGACGATGACACCGCGCTCCTCCATCTTGTGCAAGCGGTTCTGAACGGTGCCGCGCGATACACGCAGCTTCTGCGCCAGCGTGGCCACGGGGGTGCGCGCGTCGGCGCGCAGGATGCTGAGGATTTCGCGGTCGGTGTCGTCCAGTTTGGTCATGGCAGGCTCTATAGCTGGCAGTTCGGCAATTTTCTGTGCATTGTGGCCCTGCAAGCTGGCACGGGCATTTCTTCCGCCCGGCGCAACGCGGACGACTTCTCACGCTGAATCTGGATCAGGAAGGCCGGCAGCGCCCGTCTAGAAAGCATCAAACGCTATCAAAATCATAGCACCTGCATCACAACGAATCCGTGGGATGCGGGGCCTGCGCATCCAGCCGCGCATCGCAACCCACGCCCGATGCAATCCAGCGCCGGGCCAGCGCAGACAGTGCGCGCACAGCCCAGGGATGGGACAGGCCGGTGACACCACCGGGGTCGGCCACCATGCCACACCAATAGCGCTGGTCGGCATCGCTCCAGCGCAGGGCCGTGCAGGCCCCCTTGCGGCGCCGTGACACCAGCATCCCCAGCGGGCAGGGCTCCGCCAGGCAGCACAGCCCACAGCCGTTGCAGGGTGCGCCTTCTGCGGGCTTGGCGGGTGCTGCGGGATGCAACCACACCACGGTGGGGTGAGCAGGCAGTTGTTCGGGCATGGGGGTGCAAAGGGAACATGCGCGAGCGGCAAATGCCCCCGCGCTCCACGGTGCATTGTGCGGCCCTATTACCGCCGCGCGACTGGCTGCACGACCGCAGGCCCCAACAAAAAAGCCCCCGCTGCGATCACAGCGGGGGCCAAACCGGTCGAAGGGACCGGGGAGGGAGACAAGTAAAGAGGGAATGAAACTGCCGCCGGATCAGCAGCCCAACGGCCGGTTCGGGCGCATGGGCACGATGCCGGTGACGCGCAAGGTGGCGTTCGAGCCATCCGTGGCTGTCAGCGTTTTTCCGCTGAAGCGCACCTGGTCGCTCTCGCGTACCACCGCCGTGTCAGTCGGCTCGCCGCTGGCGTATTCCTTGCCATCAAAGGTCAGGAAGACCTGGTGCAGGCCCGTCGCATCGGGGCGATAACGGATGTCGCCAAAGGCGGTGGCCGAAGAACCCACCTTGTTGGCCCCGTCAAAGCGGAAAGCACACAATTCGGGCACCGAGCCGATGGGGTTTTCCTTGTCCACGCCGGTGAGGTTCAACGTGCCGTTGCCGTACACACCGTTAAGACCGTCCACCGTAGCGCTGGTCACGGTCAGCACACCGGGTTCGTTGCTGGGTGTTGGGTCATCGTCATTGCCGCCGCCGCAGGCGACCAGCAGCACAGAAGCAGCCGCAAGGGCAGTACAGGTCTTGAGGAAATGAAAAGCGTTCATGGTGATGGGCGTCCGTAGATGTGGATGGAAGGTGGGGAGCCGATCCCCTGCAACCCATCGTAGGAAGCCCACCCCGCGCAGCGCGTGCGCCATGTTCCGCGTTGTGCGTAGGACATGTGCCGACAGGGGTGTGCGCCAAACCAATGGCTGGCATGGCGCCACCCTGCCCCTGCCGCCCGCACCGCTCACGTATCTCAGCGCGCCAGCACCGCCGCCAGCGCCTTTCCAGTATGTGTGCCCGCCGCCACCACATCCTCGGGCGTAGCGGCTGCCACGATGCGCCCGCCTGCGTTGCCACCTTCAGGGCCCAGGTCCAGGATCCAGTCAGCCTCGGCGATCACATCCAGGTCGTGCTCGATCACGATCACGCTGTGGCCACCATCGACCAGGCGGTGCAGCACGCGGATGAGCTTGTCCACATCAGCCATGTGCAGGCCCACGGTGGGCTCGTCCAGCACATACAGCGTGTGCGGCGCCTTCTGGCCTCGGCGGCCCACCTCGTCGCGCACCTTGGTGAGTTCGGTGACGAGCTTGATGCGCTGCGCCTCGCCACCGCTCAAGGTCGGCGACGGTTGGCCCAGCGTGAGGTAGCCCAGGCCCACGTCCTGCAAGAGCTGCAGCGGGTGCGCAATGCTGGGCATGGTGGCGAAGAAGCCCACGGCCTCGTCCACTTCCATCTGCAGCACATCGCCAATGCTCTTGCCGCGCCAGGTCACGGCCAGCGTTTCGGGGTTGAAGCGCGCGCCGTGGCAGGTTTCGCAGGGCACCTTCACATCGGGCAAGAAGCTCATCTCGATGGTGCGCACACCTGCACCTTCACAGCTGGGGCAGCGGCCTTCGCCGGTGTTGAAGCTGAAGCGCCCGGCGGCATAGCCGCGTGCCTTGGCCTCCAGCGTTTCGGCAAACAGCTTGCGGATGGTGTCCCAGAAGCCGATGTAGGTAGCTGGACATGAACGCGGCGTCTTGCCGATGGGTGTCTGGTCTACTTCGAGCACGCGGTCGATGCTCTCAAAGCCCGACAGGCCGGTGCAACCGACCAGTGGCGGCGCCTTGCCCGCGTCCATGGCATCGCGCCCGGCCTTGGTACTGCGCTGCTGCACCCAGGCCTGCACATTGGCCAGCAGCACATCGCGCGCCAGGGTGGACTTGCCCGATCCGCTCACGCCCGTCACTGCCACCAGGCGGTGCAGTGGCACGGTGGCCGTCACGTTCTGCAAGTTGTGCAACTGCGCGCCATGCACGGTGAGCCAGCGCATGGCAGCGCGCTCCTTGGCTTCATTGAGGGCGTCAGCGGCCAGCGATGCAGCCTGCGCCGCACGCTTCTTGACGGCCGCACTCTGCCGACCGGTAGGCGCCGCAGCTTCGGCACGGGCAAAGGCGGCCGTGGCCTCGGCACTGACCTTGCTGGCCGACATGCTGCGGCGCAGCTGCAGCGGATGCTTCATGGCGTGCAGCAGGTAACGGCCGGTTTGCGAATCTTCGGCGCCCGTGATGTCGGCCACGCTGCCCTGCGCCACCAGGCGCCCGCCGCGTTTGCCCGCGCTGGGGCCAATGTCGATGATGTGGTCGGCGCGGCGGATGGTGTCTTCGTCGTGCTCCACCACCACCAGCGTGTTGCCCTTGTCACCCAGCTTGTGCAGGGCGTTGAGCAGGATCTGGTTGTCGCGCGCATGCAGGCCGATGGTGGGCTCGTCGAGCACGTAGCACACGCCCTGCAGGTTGCTGCCCAGCTGCGCGGCCAGGCGGATGCGCTGGGCCTCGCCACCGCTGAGCGTGGGCGCGCCCCGGTCGAGCGTAAGGTAGCCCAGGCCCACTTCTTCGAGGAACTCAAGGCGGCTCTGGATCTCGGGCACCAAGTCACGGGCGATGTCGCCTTCGCGTTGGGTCATGCCGCCTTCGATGCGCAGGGTCTCGATCCAGCGGCGCACATCCGTCACCGACAGCGCGGCGATGTCGGTGATGCCCACGCCTGCGAACTTGACAGCGCGGGCCGTGGCGTTCAGACGCGTGCCGTGGCATGTGGGGCAAGCGGTGTCCTGCAAATCTTCCACCTCGGGCTCGGCAAAGGTCTGCTCGCGGCCCTTTTCCTTGTCGTCTTGTACCGAGTCGTCGAACACCTTGCGCTGGTCTTTGGTGAGCTTGACGCCGGTGCCCACGCAGTCGGGGCACCAGCCATGCTTGCTGTTGTACGAGAACAGGCGCGGGTCCAGCTCGGCATAGCTGGTGGCGCACACCGGGCAGGCACGCTTGGTCGAAAAGGCTTGCAGATGGCCAATACCGGCCGTGGGCAAGCCGCCCTCCATGGCCGCAGCCAGCGTGTCGATGCTGCTCAGCACATGCACCACGCCCTTGCCGTGCGTGAGCGCGTCGGCCAGCGCCTTGCGGAGCTGGGCTTCGTTCTCGGGCGACACATCCAGGCTGGCAACAGGCAGCTCAATGGTGTGCTCCTTGAAGCGGTCAATGCGCGGGAAGTTGGTGGTGGGCAGGAAGTTGCCATCCACGCGCAGATGCGTAAAGCCGCGCGGGCGCGCCCAGTCGGCCAGCTCGGTATAGACGCCCTTGCGGTTCATCACCAGCGGCGCGAGCAGTCCGATGTGCTGGCCACGGAACTGCGTGAGCAACTGCGCGGCGATGCTCTCGGGCGTTTGCGGCTGCACGGCTGCGCCGTCTTTGGTGCAGTGCTGGGTGCCCAGCTTGACGTACAGCAGGCGCAGAAAGTGCCACACCTCGGTGGTGGTGCCCACGGTGGACTTGCGACCGCCGCGCGAGAGGCGCTGCTCGATGGCGACAGTGGGCGGGATGCCGTACACGGCATCCACCTCGGGCCGACCGGCTGGCTGCACGATGCTGCGGGCATAGGCGTTGAGCGATTCGAGGTAACGCCGCTGGCCTTCGTTGAACAGGATGTCAAACGCGAGCGTGGACTTGCCCGAGCCGCTCACGCCCGTCACCACGTTGAACTTGCCACGCGGAATGTCCACGCTCAGGTTCTTGAGGTTGTGCTCCTTGGCGTTGACGATTTGTATAGCGTTTTTGGCCGCTGGCGTTTGATCCATATGCGCGAGGCGCTCTGATTTTCGTAGCGCCGCAGCCTTTTCGTGCACCGAGTGGCCGCCCACGCCCAGCGCCAGTTCGTAGTCGCGCAGCGCCTGGCCTGTGTGCGAGGTGGCGTGGGCACGCACGTCCTCGGGCGTGCCCTCGGCCACGATGAGGCCGCCCGCGTAGCCGCCTTCGGGGCCCAGGTCGATGAGCCAGTCGCTGGCGCGGATCACGTCCAGGTTGTGCTCGATGACAATGAGCGAGTGCCCCGCATCGATGAGCTTGCGCAGCGCGCGCATCAACTTGGCAATGTCGTCAAAGTGCAGGCCCGTGGTGGGCTCGTCAAACAAGAACAGCGTGCCTTTGCGGGCGACGGACTGGCGCGATTTGGATGCGCTGCGCGCAGCCTCCGCCAGAAAGCCTGCAAGCTTGAGGCGCTGCGCCTCGCCGCCTGACAAGGTCGGCACGGGCTGGCCCAACGCCACGTATTCGAGCCCTACATCCACGATGGGCTGCAGCGCGCGGATCACATCACGGTCATTGGCAAACAGGTCGGCCGCCTCGGCCACCGTGAGAGCCAACACGTCGGCCACATTCATCGTGCGACCACCACGCTCGATGGTGATCTCCAGGATCTCGGGCCGGTAGCGCTTGCCATCGCAGTCGGGGCAGCGCAGGTATACGTCGCTCAGGAACTGCATCTCCACATGCTCAAAGCCCGAGCCGCCGCAGGTCGGGCAGCGCCCATCGCCGCTGTTGAAGCTGAACTTGCTGGCCGTGTAGCTGCGCTGCTTCGACAGCGGCGCCACGGCAAACAGTTCGCGGATGCTGTCCCACGCGCCCACGTAGCTCACGGGGTTGGATCGAGCGGTTTTTCCGATGGGGGATTGATCGACAAACACAACATCCGACAGATGGTCGGCGCCCAGCATGCGGTCGTGCGCGCCCGGCGTGTCGGTGGCCTTGCCAAAGTGGCGCAGCAGCGCGGGGGCCAGCACGTCCTGGATCAGGCTCGACTTGCCCGAGCCACTGACGCCGGTCACGGTGACCAGGCGCTGCAGCGGGAACTCCACCGTCACATCCTGCAGGTTGTGCTCGCGCGCGCCTTCGAGGATGAGGCGCGGCGTGGATTCGGTGACCATGCGCTTGAAGCCAAAACCCACGTGCTTGCGCCCACCCAGGTAGGCGCCGGTCAGCGTGTCGGCGTTGCGCAAATCGGCCGTGGTGCCGTCAAACACGATCTGCCCGCCCAAGCGGCCGGGGCCAGGGCCCATGTCGATCATGCGGTCAGCCGCCAGCATCACGGCGGGGTCGTGCTCCACCACCACCAGCGTGTTGCCCGCATCGCGCAGGCGTAGCATGGCCTCGGTGATGCGGTGCATGTCGCGCGGGTGCAGGCCGATGCTGGGCTCGTCCAGCACAAACAGAGTGTTGACCAGGCTGGTACCCAGCGCCGTGGTGAGGTTGATGCGCTGCACCTCGCCGCCACTCAGTGTGCGGCTTTGCCGGTCGAGCGTGAGGTAGCCAATGCCCACGTCGCACAGGTACCGGAGGCGGGTGGTGATTTCTTCGTGCAGCAGCTTGAGCGCTTGCGCGTCGCCGCCCTTGGCGTCGTCCCCCACCGGTAGCTGCATGCGATCAAAGAACTGGCGCAGTCGATCAACGGGCAGCAGCATCAGATCGTGCAGGCACAGGCCGGGCAAGGCCTCCAGTTGCTCGCGCGACCATTGCACGCCTTCGGGCATGAAGCGTTTGCCAGGCTCCAGCACCGCATCGGCATCCTCCTTGCGGCCGATGCGCCAGAGCAGGCTTTCGGTCTTGAGCCGCGCACCCGCGCAGGTGGGGCATGGCGTGTAGCTGCGGTACTTGGACAAGAGCACGCGGATGTGCATCTTGTAGGCCTTGCTCTCCAGGTACTCAAAAAAGCGCTTGATGCCGTACCACTGCTTGCTCCACTGCCCGTCCCTATAGCCGGGGGCGCCGCCGATCACCCACTTTTTCTGGTCGTCGGTCAGCTTGTACCAGGGCGTGTCGCGCGGGATACCAGCCGTTTCGGCATGGCGCATGAGGTCGTCCTGCGCTTCTTTCCACGCGGGGGTCTGGATGGTCTTGATGGCGCCCGCGCGCAGCGTGAGCTTGTCGTTGGGAATGACGAGGCCGTAGTCCACGCCGATCACGCGGCCAAAGCCCCGGCAGCTGTCGCACGCACCCACGGCCGAGTTGAACGAGAAGGCCGACGGGATGGGGTCGCTGTAGCGCAGGTCGCTGTCGGGGCAGTGCAGGCCCGTCGAAAACCTCCACAGCTCTGGTTCGCTCTCGTCCACGAGCCGATAGACATTCAAGCGCCCCGTGCCGCGCTTGAGCGCGACCTCGATGGCCTCGATCACCCGCACCTTCTCGGCATTGCCCAGACGGAACCGGTCGGCCACCACATCCAGCACCTTGCGCGGGCCGGTGGGCGTGGCCACCTCGCGCTCGGCCTGCACCTTGGTGAAGCCGCTGGCGGACAGCCATTGCTCGACCTGCTCGGCCGATGTATTGGCGGGGAGTTCGACCGGGAAGGTCAGCACGATGCGGGGATCACTGGCGGCAGCGCAGCGCGCGGCCAGCTCGGCGTAGATGGTCTCGGGCGAGTCATGGCGCACGGGCTGCGCCGTCTGCTTGTCGAACAACTGGCCCGCACGGGCGAACAGCAGCTTCAGGTGGTCGTTCAGCTCCGTCATCGTGCCCACGGTGGAGCGGCTGGAGCGCACGGGGTTGGTCTGGTCGATGGCAATGGCCGGCGGCACGCCCTCGACCTTGTCCACGGCAGGTTTGTCCATGCGGTCGAGGAACTGGCGGGCGTAGGCGCTGAAGGTCTCCACGTAGCGGCGCTGGCCCTCGGCATAGAGCGTGTCAAACACCAGGCTGGATTTGCCCGAGCCGCTGGGCCCCGTGACCACCGTGAGTTCGCCGGTGCGGATGTCCAGATCCAGGTTCTTGAGGTTGTGCTGGCGTGCGCCGCGGATACGGATCAGTCCCTGGGTCATGGAGGCAGTCTTTTTCGAGGGTGAGGCGGAACATTCTAGGCACCGCAGTGGCGCCCGTCCGGCCTTGCCGCAATACCCTTTGATTGCGGGTCTGCTGACAGGTGCTGTCACAACATCGGGTTATGCCGGTTCGCAAACAGGGCACATTTGTCTAGAGTAGCCCGACAATCCAAGGAGACGACCATGTACAAATGGACACAATGGGGAGCCGCAGTCGCTCTGGCCGCCGCGCTGTGCGGCGCTGGCCATGCCCAGATCCTGATCGGGCAAACCGCCGGCTTCTCCGGGCAGGTGGCGGCAGGCGTGAAGGAAACCACCGACGGCGCCCTGCTCTATATCGATGCGGTCAACGCCAAGGGCGGCGTCAACGGCCAGAAAATCGAACTGACCTCGCTGGACGACAAGTTCGACCCCAAGCTGGCCGCAGAAAACGCGCGCAAGCTGATCGAGGAAAACAATGTGTCAGCGCTGTTCCTCACACGCGGCACGCCCCACACAGAGGCCATCGTTCCCCTGCTGGAAAAGCACGGCGTGGCACTGGTAGGCCCTTCCACGGGCGCCATGGTGCTGCACCAGCCCGTGCGCAAATACGTCTTCAACGTGCGCGCCACCTACCAGCGCGAGGCAGAAAAGGCCATGACCCACCTGGCCTCCATGGGCATTACCCGCATTGCCGTGGTGTATGCCGACGACAGCTTTGGTGCCGATGGCGTGGCGGGGGCGCAAAAGGGCCTGGCGGCGGCCAAGCTCACACCCGTGGTGCTGGAGAAGTTTGACCGTGCCAAGCCTGATTTCGCCCCAGTTGCGGCCAAGGTGGCCAAGGCAGACACCCAGGCCGTGCTGATGATCGCCTCCGGCTCTGCCGTGGTCGATGGCAGCAATGCGCTGCGCGCCGCAGGCTCTGCCGCACAGATCGTGACGCTGTCCAACAATGCCTCGGGCGGCTTCATCAAGAGCCTGGGCAACAATGCGCGCGGCGTGATCGTGACCCAGGTGTACCCCAATGAGCGCGCGGTGACCTACGCCATGGTCAAGGAAGCCCAGGAGCTGGCCCGGGCCAAGGGCTTGCAGGAGATCAGCCCCGCCATGCTCGAAGGTTTTGCAGCCGCCAAGGTGCTGGTGGAAGGGCTCAAGCGCGCCGGCCCCAAACCCAGCCGCGACAAGATCCACGCGGCCCTGGAAGGCATCAAGAAATTCGACCTGGGCGGACTGGAGGTGAGCTACGGGCCAGACGACCACACGGGCCTGGACTTTGCCGACCTCTCCATCATCGGTACGGACGGCAGGTTCCGTCGCTAAGAGCCTGTTTACGATCTCGCAGGGGATCGCAAACAGGCTCTAGGGATCCTCTGCACGAATCGAGCGGCAAGTGTGCGCTGCGGATCGGGATGGACTGCAAGGCGCAAAACGCAGCAATAGCCGTAGCTATTGCGAGGTTTTGCAACGCCGCAGACCGCCCGAGACCGCAGATGCACACGGCGCGGTGATTTGTGCAGAGGGTCCCTAGGAGCCATCTCCCGGATGGCCATAGGTTGCGCAGGCCCGGCTCCGTCCGGGCCTACGTATTTCTACAGTTTATTTGTCACCGTTTGTATCTATATTGACGCCTCCAACAAACAGGCATCTTGGGACAAACATGAGATTGACACACTGGCTTCGCGGGGGCGCTACCCTGGCCGCCATCTTCGCAATGGTGGGCGCAGCCCACGGACAGATTCTCATTGGACAGACGGTGGGCATCACGGGCTCGGCAGCGGCCACGGTGGCCGAATCCATGCAGGGCGCGGCGCTCTACATTGATCACATCAACGCCCGGGGCGGTATCGCGGGGCAGAAAGTGGAGGTCATATCTCTGGACGACAAATTCGACCCCAAGCTGACCCTCGAAAACACCCGCGTTCTGATTGAGGAAAAAGGCGTGATCGGGCTGTTCATGACACGGGGCACGCCCCACACCCAGGGCATCATGCCGCTGCTGGAGCAGCACGGCGTGCCGCTGGTCGGCCCCTCCACCGGCGCCATGGTGCTCCACCAGCCGGTACACAGGTTCATCTTCAACGTGCGCGCGCCCTACCAGCGCGAGGTGGAAAAGGCCATCACCCACCTCAACACCCTGGGCATCAAGCGCATTGGCGTGGTGCATGTGGACGACACCTTTGGCGCAGATGGCCTGGCAGGGGCACAGCTGGGCTTCAAGGCCAACCAGCTGGAAGCCCTCTTTGTCGAGAAATTTGACCGTGCCAAGCCCGACTACAGCGCGATTGCACCGCGTGTGGCGCAAAAGCAGCCCCAGGCCGTGGTCTTCATCGGCACGGGCGCGGCGGTGGTGGACGGCATCAAGGCGTTGCGCGCTGCAGGGGTCACGGGGCAGATCGTGACACTGTCCAACAATGCCTCGGGCGGCTTTGTCAAACTGCTGGGCGACCAGGCCCGGGGGGTTGTGGTCACGCAGGTCTTTCCCTCCGAGCGGTCGGTGAACTACCCGGTGGTCAAGGAAGCCATGGAGCTGGCCCGCGCCAAGAACATTTCCGATCTCACGCCCGCGATGGTGGAGGGCTTCGTCAGCGCCAAGGTGCTGCTGGAAGGCATCAAACGCGCGGGCCCCAAGCCGGACCGCGCCAAACTGCACGCAGGCCTGGAGAGCATCAAGAAGTGGGACCTGGGTGGCGTGGAGCTGAGCTACAGCCCCACGGACCACAGCGGTCTGGTGTTCGCCGACCTTTCCATCATCGGGAGTGACGGGCGCTTCAAGCGATGACACCCTAAGAAACTGAGGCGCTGTGCGGGCTCTTGCCCTGCGCCGCGCCAGGAGCGGTAGGGGCGTGGAGTGTGCGGCCCACCGTGACGCCCCCGCACAAAACAAAAGCCTGCGGCCTTTCGGCTGCAGGCTTTTTTTGATGACTTGGGATGGGACCCGGCGGCTTACTGCGCGCTGGCCGCAGATGCAGGTGCCGACGCAGGCGCCGCTGCGGGTGCACTGGCAGCGGGTTCGGGCGCATGCACGGCATCTGCGCCGTGTTTTTCACCACCCATGTCGGCCTTGTCGCCCGCCGTGATGATCACGTACATCGACAACGCAGCAAACAAGACGAAGCCAACAACAATCTTCCACATATCAATATCTCCTGGGATGGGTTTGTTCAATCAAGGGGCCTGGCTAGGGGTGCTGTGCACGATTCGTCGGGCCGTATGCATCTGCGGGCTCGGGCGGTCTGCCGCGTTGCAAAACCTCGCAATAGCTACGGCTATTGCTGCGTTTTGCGCCTTGCAGCCCATCCCGATCCGCAGCGCACACTTACCGCTCGAATCATGCACAGCATCCCCAGGGTTATGGGTTGTACTGGTGCGCGGACAAGCCCCTTGATGGAACACAGGGCCCGACCCTTGCGGGGCGGGCCCTGTTCACCGGTCAGAACCGATCAGTCGTTGGCGTAGATGTCCACGTCCTTGGTTTCCTTGATGAACAAGCCACCGATCACCACCGTGGCACCGGCAATGATGATGGGGTACCACAGGCCGTTGTACATGTTGCCGGTCTGGGCCACGATGGCGAACGCCGTGGTGGGCAGCAGACCGCCGAACCAGCCGTTACCGATGTGGTACGGCAGGGACATCGAGGTGTAGCGGATGCGGGTGGGGAACATTTCGACCAGCATGGCGGCAATAGGGCCGTACACCATGGTCACCAGCAGCACCAGGTAAGTCAGGATCACGGTGACCATGACCTTGTCGATGCGGGCAGGATCTGCCTTGGTGGGGTAGCCCGCAGCCTTCAGTGCATCGGCCACAGCCTTCTTGAACTCGCCATCTTTCTTCTTTGCTTCGTCAGCGGGCAGGCCCTTGCTGGTGTACGAGGCGATGACTGTCTCACCGATCTTGATAGTGGCGGGCGTACCAGCGGCAGCGACGGCGTTGTCATAGCTCACCGAAGCGCCAGCCAGCACCTGCTTGGCGATGTCGCACGAGCTGGTGAACTTGGAAGTGCCGGTGGGGTTGAACTGGAACGAGCATTCCTTGGGGTCTGCCGTCACGATCACTTGGTTCTTGGCCTGGGCTTCAGCCAGGGCGGGGTTGGCCGCCTTGGTCAGTGCGCCGAACACAGGGAAGTACGTCAGCGCGGCCAGCAGACAGCCTGCCAGGATGATGGGCTTGCGGCCAATCTTGTCCGACAGCGAACCGAACACGATGAAGAACGGCGTGCCGATCAGCAGCGACACAGCCACAAAGATGTTGGCGGTGGCGCCATCGACCTTCAGGGCTTGTGTCAGGAAGAACAGCGCATAGAACTGGCCCGAGTACCACACCACGGCCTGGCCGGCGGTCAAGCCTACCAGTGCCAGGATCACGATCTTCAGGTTCTTCCACTGGCCGAAAGACTCGGTCAATGGAGCCTTGGAGGTCTTGCCCTCGGCCTTCATCTTCTGGAAGGCAGGCGATTCATTCATCGACAGACGGATCCAGACCGAGATGGCCAGCAGCAGGATCGACACGATGAACGGAACACGCCAGCCCCAGTCCGCAAAGGCTTCTTCGCCCAGCATGGTACGGGTGCCCAGAATCACCATCAGCGACAGAAACAGACCCAGCGTGGCCGTGGTCTGGATCCAGGCGGTGTAGGCGCCGCGTTTGCCGTGCGGAGCATGCTCGGCCACATAGGTGGCTGCGCCGCCGTACTCACCACCCAGCGCCAGGCCTTGCAGCAGGCGCAGGATGATCAGTATGACGGGGGCCGCCACACCGATGGAGGCATAGGTCGGCAAGATACCCACGATGAAGGTGGACAGACCCATGATCAGGATGGTGACCAGGAACGTGTACTTGCGGCCGATCATGTCGCCCAGGCGGCCGAAGAAAATCGCGCCGAACGGACGGACGATGAAGCCCGCTGCGAAGGCCAGCAGCGCGAAGATGAACGCCGATCCGGCATCCAGCCCGCTGAAAAACTGCTTGGCGATGATGGCTGCGAGCGAGCCGTACAGGTAAAAGTCGTACCACTCGAAAACGGTGCCGAGCGACGATGCGAAGATGACCTTGCGCTCTTCGGGCGACATCGGCCGCGGTGCGGGATGGATGGTTGCCATGGTGTCTATGTCTCCTGGTGATTTTTAAGACCGCACAGTGGCGGGCAAGGTCATTCTTCGGGAAGGCACTGACTCTGCTCTGACGCCAAACCAACAGAGGCTTGCGTTAAACTGAACCGATACTTACAAAGTGCCTGCCGTCCTTATGAGCGGGCTTTCAAGCGCACTGGAGCGACTGGACCTTGGGCAGGGAAAACCCCGATCAAGGCATGTGCGCCCATGCAGTCCACCGGGCTCCGTGCACACCAAGCGCCTGAGCGTGCGCTGCCAGCCCGCTTGTGGAGACAACCGTCAACTTTTGCAGGGGCCCCATGCACGCGCACACCGTCCTAAAAAAGACAGATCAAGGGATCGAGGCGATCAAGCACCGCGACCGGGCACTCCCTCCCCGTGAACGTACCACCCTGATCCTGGTGGACGGCAGCAAACGGCTGCAGGACCTGGCCCAGGCCTGTGGCAGCCTCGATGAGGCCTTGCGCATTGGCCAGGCGCTGGTCGACCTGGGGCTGGCATCGGTGGTTTCCGGGGCTGTGGCGCCGCCCTCGCCCACGCACGCCACAACGGGCAACACCCCAGCCACCGCGGCCGCACCGGTTCAGGATCTGCGCACCAGCGCCCGGCGCGCCACCAAGGTCCTTGAAGACCTGCTGGGCCCGGCATGCGAGCCTCTGGCGCTGCAGCTCGAAAAATGCAAATCGGTGGCCGAATTGGAGGCCAAGATCCAGGAGTTGCGCCCCGTGGTGGCCTCCATGCGCTCAGAGAAAAAGGCCGAGGAATTCGTGGCCGCAGCGCTGGGCCGCTGAACCCCAACAACACGCAAAGACCGGCCCATAAAAAAACCCCGCCACGGCCTGGCGGGGTTTTATGAACGCTCAGGGCGCCCCCAGGCGCCCGTCCCGTCAGTGTGCAGCACTCGCTGCCGAGGTCTTTCCATCCAGGCTGGGGTAGCGCACATGCTCCACCAGTTCCTGGATTTCCTTGCCCGGGGCCTTGGTGAGCAGCGAGACGATGATGATCACAGCAAAGCCCAGCGGCACACCGAACAGACCTGCCGAGATGGGCGCGATATCCCACCAAGTGTTGGCTTTGACGATTTCCGGCGTGATCGCCGTTCCGTGCGTGAGCTTGTACAGCCAGGGCTGGGTGGTCACCATGTAATAGAAGGTGATGCCCAGGCCGGCCAACATCCCCAGCGACGCCCCCCACTTGTTGGCACGTTTCCAGAAGATGCCCAGCGTCAGCGCCGGGAAGAACGCCGCCGCCGCAAACGAGAAGGCCGCCGACACCAGGAACAGGATGTCCGCTGGTTTCTGCGCCGCCACGTAGGCTGCTGCCAGGGCCACCAGCAGGAGCAGCAGCTTCGACACCATCACGCGGCGTGCCGTGGAGGCATTGGGGTCCAGCACCTTGTAGTACAGGTCATGCGACAGCGCGTTGGCGATGGTCAGCAGCAGGCCGTCTGCGGTAGACAGCGCCGCAGCCAGCCCCCCCGCCGCCACCATGCCCGAAACCACGTACGGCAGGCCAGCAATTTCTGGCGTGGCCAGCACGATGATGTCGCCACCGATGGAGATCTCCGCCAGCTGCAGGATGCCGTCGTTGTTGATGTCCACCACCGACAGCAGCGATTTGTCGACCGCCGACCAGCGCGCGATCCACTCCGGAAGGCTGGCGAACGGTGTGTTCACCAGCACGGTGTAGACCTCGTACTTGGCCAGCACTGCCAGCGCAGGCGCCGTGAAGTACAGCAGGAAGATAAAGAACAGCGACCAGCTCACCGATTCCCGCGCCTCGCGCACCGAGGGCACGGTGTAGTAGCGCATGAGGATGTGCGGCAGCGCGGCCGTGCCGATCATCAGGCAGAACACCAGCGCGAGGAAGTTCTTGCGTGCAACGTTCTGCGCGGCCTCATCCTTGCCGGGGAACGGCTCGGCATGGCGGATGGGCGGCGCCGACTTGGCTGCATTCGAGGTGCGCGCCGCCGTGTACGCAGTGCGGGCGTCTGCTTCGTTCTTGGGCACTGCGGCCAGCGCGGCGGCAGCGGCGGCGATGTCGGGAGCGGGCGCATTGGCAGCCTTCAGGTCATCCAGCTTCTTCTGCGCTGCCGCCCGGTCGGCCGCCAGCGAAGCATTCACGTCCTTGAGCTTTTCCACAGCCGCATCCGAGCGGGCCTTGTAGATGCCACGCACCTCTATTTCTTTGGGGTCCTTGATCAGCTCAGCCTCTTTGGCAGTCACCTTTTCCAGGGTGTAGCCATACACCGCCTGCGGCACAGGCACGCCCGTGTGTTTGACCGAAAGCCACACCACGGGCAGCATGTACGCAACGATCAGGATGATGTACTGCGCCACCTGCGTCCAGGTCACGGCACGCATGCCACCGAGGAACGAGCAGACCAGGATACCGGCCAGGCCGGCAAAGATACCGATCTCGAAAGCCAGGCCCGTAAGGCGCGAAGTGATCAGGCCCACACCATAGATCTGTGCCACCACATAGGTGAACGAGCACAGGATGGCGGCCCCCACCCCGATCAGCCGGGGAAGGTTGCCCTCAAACCGCGCCCCCAGAAAGTCGGGAATGGTGAACTGGCCGAACTTGCGCAGGTAAGGGGCGAGGAACAGCGCCACCAGGCAGTAACCGCCCGTCCACCCCAGAATGAACGCCAGCCCACCATAGCCCGTCAGGTACAGGGTGCCCGCCATACCAATGAAGGAGGCCGCCGACATCCAGTCCGCCCCTGTGGCCATGCCGTTGTAGATGGCCGGCACGCGGCGCCCGGCCACGTAATACTCCGCCGCGTCGTTGGTGCGGCTCATGATGCCGATACCGGCATACAGCAACACGGTGGCCGCGAGAAAAAGGTAGCCGATCCAGTTTTTGGGCAGGCCCATCTGTTCGAGTACCGCCAGCACCAACACAAAGCCGATGAAGCCACCGGTGTACCAGGTGTAGACCTTGTTCAGGCCCTTTTTGAAGTCGCCTTGCGACTGTCCGTCTCCGCCGAAGAGTCCCATCATTCTTCTCCTTCGGCAACGCCGTATTCGATGTCGAGCTTGTTCATGTGGCGGGCGTAGTACCAGATGATCAGGCAGTACACCACCAGGGCGCCTTGGGCAGCCACCCAGAACGAGAACGGCCAGCCGAAGAAGCTGAACGTGAGGTCGCGGGCGAAAAACACCACGACAAAAGTGACAAAGAACCATATGCCCAATAAAAGGGCCGTTATCTGCAGATTTTTGCGCCAGTATTCCTGGTGCTTGGCCGTCAGTTTCATTGCTTGCTCCTCCATGTCGTTAAAAGAACACTCACTCGGACTTCAGCGCTAAAAATCTGCACGCAAACCGGTCTCCCGCTCCAGTTGCGCGGCCACCTTGGGCTCGAATCCTTTCAAATGCCGTATTACGGCGCGTGCCTCCTCGGGCTGGTGCAGATCGACGTGCACACGCGCCATCTGATACCAGCCAAAGGGGCTCATGGGCTGCAGGCGGGTGTTGCGATCCAGGGCCTGCAAGGCCTCCTGAAGCCGCCCCTGCCGCACCAGCACCAAGCCCAGGCCGTACCAGGCCCGGTCCATTTTTTCGTCGATCTGCAGGGCCGCCCGGAACCCCTCTTCGGCCAGTGCCAGCTGGTCCAGCTGCTCGGCAACATAGGCATGGTTGAAGTGGGCATTGCACACCTGGGGCTGCAAGGTCAATGCCTGGGCGTAGTACTGCAGAGCCTGTGTCTTGTGGTCGCTGAGCAGCGCGTCGTAGGCGAGGCTGTTGATCGCCAGAACGTCCTGGGGCCAGCGCTCCAGAATCCGCTCAAACACGGCCTTGGCCGCAGCCTTGCGGCCCACAAACAGCAAGGCTTTGGCACGCCAGACCAGCGCCTGACGCTCCAGCCGCTGCGACCAGCGGACGGGGGGAAGGGGAAGGCTCTGGGTCACTGGCATGCCTGTGCTCCCAGCTCCAGACAGAGGTCGATCTTGAGCTTGACGACCAGCACCCAGGCCATGAGCAACCAGCTGGCGGTGGCCAGCGGGATGTGCTGGTCCAGCACCTGGCGCGGGCTGACCTTGCGCGTCAGCCACAGGCAGGGCTTGGCGGCCACGTCCAGCATCTGCCAGAACACATTGGTGTGCCGCTTCGCCCCGGCCAACAGTCCCAGCAGAAACCGTCCCACGATGAACATCAGGGACAACTCGATCAGGCTTTTCAGAATGACAACGGTCAGGAGCATGGTGAACTCGATGCCTCGCTGTAAGGAAAAGGAAAGGTGGACTCACTCTGCGCAGGGTGTCTGACCGCTGGCTGACACAGGGCTTATCGCTAACTTACAAATCCCGCAAAAACCCTGCATCTTTTTTTTGCGATGCGATAAATCGGTGGAATCTGAGACGCTCTTGCGGGAAAACACCAAGGGCTCCAAAACCCTTGATCGAGGTCAAGGCGATGCACATGGAAGGACTTCCCGCGTCGCCGGGCCGGGCATAGACTGCCGCCATGGAAAAGCCGCCCAGTCCGCCACCAGTTGCCAGCGCACAGGCGCCGCTACAACCATCGCACCACCTGCTGGCCAACTTCCGCCAGGACCTCCGGCAGCACGCCCCTTTTGCCCAAATGCTGGATGCCGAGGTGGATGATTTCCTGTCGCATTGCGAGCAGCAGTATTTCGCCCCCGGCGAGCTGGTGATTGGCCCGGAGAGCGGAACGGTGCAGTCGCTGTATTACGTGCGCCAGGGCGCCGTCACGGGCACCCGGGGGCTGGCCGAGGCGGTGGGCGCTTTCGAGTACGAGGCGGGCGACCTGTTCCCCGTCAGCGCCGCCTGGGCAGGCCGTGCTGTTACGGCCACGTACCGCGCCAACACCGACACCTTTGTGCTGGTGCTGGCCGTAGCCCACATGCACCGGCTGGCCAGCCGCAGCACGGCATTTGCGCAGTACCTGGGCCAGCGCACGGTGCAGTTCCTCGCGCTTTCGCGCCAGGCACTGCAAGCCGCCTATGCCACCCACGCCGCGGCCGAGCAGTCGCTCGAAACCCCCTTGGGCACACTCATCGGCAAGAAGCTGGTGACCTGCGATGCCAGCACACCGCTGCACACCGCGCTGCAGACCATGCACCAGCAACGCCTGGGCTCGATGCTGGTGGTGGATGGGGCCCGGCACCCTGTGGGCATCCTCACGCGGTATGACGTGCTGGGCCGCGTGGCGCTGGCCCAGCTGCCGCTGCACACGCCCATTGCTGAGGTCATGGTGCGGCCGGTGCGCACGCTCACCAGTGAACACTCGGCGCAAGACGCAGCCCTGCTGATGTCGCGCCACGGCATCCGCCACGTGCCGATCACCCGCGATGAAGTGGCGATTGGCATGGTGTCAGAACGCGACCTGTTCGCCATGCAGCGGCAAAGCCTCAAAAGCGTGAGCACCGCGCTGCGCTCGGCCACCGACGTGGAGGCATTGCAGACCTCGGCCCAGGACATCCGCCGCCTGGCACGCAGCCTGCTCGCGCAGGGCGTGCATGCGCGGCAGCTCACCTCGATGATCAGCCACCTCAACGATGTGCTGACCGAACGACTGGTGCAGCTCAAGGCCGAAGAATTTGGCATCGATCTGAAATGGTTGTGCTGGCTGTGCCTGGGCTCCGAGGGGCGGGCGGAGCAGACCATTGCCACCGACCAGGACAACGCGATCATTCTGAACAACGACGTGTCCGACGAGTCGCGCGAAGCGATTCGGCACTTTGCGCATGCCGTCAACCTGGCGCTGGACGCCTGCGGCTACCCGCTGTGCCGGGGCGGCATCATGGCGGGCGAAAGCGCGTGCTGCCTCAAGCTCGACGAGTGGCGCGAGCGCTTCGGGCACTGGGTGGCGCAGGGCTCGCCGCAGGACCTGCTCAACGCCTCCATCTACTTTGACTTCCGGCCCCTGTGTGGCGATGTGGCGCTGGCCCAGGCGCTGCGCGCCGATGTGACGCTGGCCGCGCGCAACAGCCCGCGCTTTCTCAAGATGCTGGCCCACAACGCCCTGGGCCGCAGCGTGCCGCTGAACTGGCGCGGCGCCATAGACACCGACGAGCATGGCGCGCTGGACCTCAAGCTGCAGGGCACGGCGCTGTTTGTGGACGCTGCGCGCATCTACAGCCTGGCATTGGGAGTGCACGAGACCAACACGCGGCTGCGCCTGGAGGCCGCTGGCGCGCAGTGGCGCCTGCCCGAGACGGAAACCGGCGCCTGGGTGGGCGGCTTCGAGTTCTTGCAGATCTTGCGCCTGCGGGTGCAGCTGGAGGCCGGAGAGGCTGAAGCCGCTCCACCCAACCGCATTGTGGTGGCCGGGCTCAACGACATCGACCGGCGCATCCTGCGCGAATCCTTTCGCGTGGCGCGGCAGCTGCAGCAGCGGCTGCAGTTGGACTACGACCGGTAGCCGCCATGCGCTGGCTGGAGCCGATCAGGCGCGCCCTTGGGCATGCCCCCGCCTACACCGGCAGCCGCTGGGTGATGCTGGACGTGGAGACCAGTGGCCTGGACATGCGCCATGACCGCCTGCTGGCCATTGCCGCGATTGCGCTGCGGGTGGACTGGCAGCGCCGCACGCTGAGCGTGGCGCTGGGCGACAGCTTTGAGGTGGTGGTGCAGCAGGACGAGGCGTCGAGCAAGGACAACATCCTGCTACACGGCATTGGCGCGCAGATGCAGCGCAACGGCATGCCCGCCGCCCAGGCGCTGCAGGCCTTTGAAAACTATGTGCAAGACAGCCCGCTGCTGGCCTTCCACGCGGCCTTTGACCGCAGCATGATCAACCGCCATGCACGCCAGCATCTGGGGCATGGCCTGCCCAACCCCTGGGTGGATGTGGACCACCTGTGCGCCGTCACCCACGAGCAGGTGCGCGCCCGCGCGCTGGACGACTGGATGGCGCACTTCGGCATCCGCTGCGCCGTGCGGCACCAGGCCGCCGCCGACACCCTGGTGGAATGCGACCTGCTGCAGCGCATCTGGCCCCGCGTGGCGGCGCAGTGCAGCAGCTGGGCCGACGTGCAGCGCCTGGCCGCCCAGCACCGGTGGCTGGCCCGCCACCGGGATGGCGGTGGATAAGGGCTCAACCCTGCTTGAGGCCCGAAGGCAACGCCTCGAACGCAGCCCAGCGCGCTTCGCCTTCGGCCCCGGCAAACCAGTCGTCGCCCTCCAGGTAGGCGCGCAGCATGGGCAGGCTGTCGAGCCCCCAGAAAACCTTGCCGTCCACCGCAAACGCAGGCACGCCAAACACGCCCGCTGCCTGCGCGGCCTCGGTGTTGGCGCGCAGCAGCGCCTTGGGGCCCTCGCTGTGCATGTCCTGCCCCGGGCGGATTTGTTCGGCCAGATCGGCCGCCAGCGCGGCCAGGCGCTCGGCGTCCAGCGCGTCGTGCCCGCCCTGCCACACATGGCGCAGCACGGTACCCGCCACATAGCGGTTGATGCAACCGTCGTCGCTGCAGGCCAGCGCCTGGCGCAGCAAGGGCAGCGGGTTGAACGGGTGGCGTGCTGGCATCTGCAGCGGCGTGCCCTGCGCGTGGCCCAGCCAGGTCACGTGGCGGTAGGTCCAGGCGCGCTTGGGCGCTATGCCCGCGGGCCCCGGGTTGGCGTGCTGCTGCAGCAACGCGCCCAGCAGCACCGGGCGGTATTCGACGCTGTAGCTCAGGTCCACCAGCGCCTCGGGCAGGCGCTCAAAGGCCAGCCAGGCGTAAGGCGAAATGAAGTCGAGGTAGAACGTGATGTGTTTCATGGCTCAGCCTTCTGCGCTTTCTGGCTGCACCGGCACGGCAATGCCCGCCCGGTCCAGCAACTGGCGCCAGATGCCCCGCCGCAGGTGCGAGTCGGCACGCGACCAGATGCGGATCTCGTCGAGGGAGCGAAAGCAGCCCTCGCAGTGGCTGCGGTCGGGCGACATACGGCAGACCGAGATGCAGGGCGAGGGCACGGCCTCGGTGCTTTCAGCATCAAAATGGCCACCAGCGCTTATCTGCAAAGCGCGAACAGCTAGCAATTCAATAGCATTCATGCCGCAGACTCAGGTGCAACCACCTGCACCACATCCACCACGGGTGCACCCGTCAGCCGCTGAAGATCGCTGGGGTGCAGCGCAAACACACCATGCGGATGCCCCGCCGCCGCCCACACCACCTCAAAGCGCAGCAGGTCCTGATCGATCAGCGTGACGGGCGGCGTGGCGTGCGCCACGGGCGACACACCGCCGATGGAAAAGCCCGTGCGGCTTTTCACGAAGTCGGCATCGGCGCGGCCGATCTTGCCGCCCACGTGGGCCTCCACCTTTTTCTCGTCCACCCGCCGGTCGCCCGAGGTGACCACCAGCACGGCCACATCATCGCTCTTGCGGCGAAAGATGATGCTCTTGGCAATCTGCCCCACGGCAATGCCCAGCGCATCGGCCGCCTGCTGCGCGGTGCGCGCTGCGTCGTCCAGCATCTGCGGCCGGTGGGGGTGGCCCAGGGATTCCAGCGCTGCAGCCACGCGCTGCACACTTTCAGGCAGATTTTTCAGTTCAGCTCCACACATCGTTTCTTACTCCGAAATCACAATCGTCCCAGGTATTTTGACCGCATGGCGCCAGCCCCGGCCGACGCGCCGGCAGCACAGGCCCTGCCGGACCAGCGGGTGCATCCCTTTCGCACTGGGAGCGAGGCGGCTGAGATGCGTCAGCGTCTGAGCGGCAGTGGCCTATTACCCCGCACGTTTGGTCAATAGCGCGTTGGCAGCGCGGGAGTTGGGCTTGCGGCCCAGAAAGTCGCTAATGTAGGCACCCGCGTCGATGAGCTTGTCGAGGTCGATGCCCGTCTCGATGCCCATGCCCTGCAGCATGTACACCACGTCTTCGGTGGCCACGTTGCCGGTGGCGCCCTTGGCATAGGGACAGCCGCCCAGCCCGGCCACGGACGACTGGAAGTTCCACACGCCCAGCTCCAGCGCAGCCAGCGTGTTGGACAGCGCCTGCCCGTAGGTGTCATGAAAGTGGCCCGACACCGCGTCGATGCCAAAGTGCTGCAACGTGGCCTCCAGCGCCTTCTGCACCTTGCGCGGCGTGCCCACGCCGATGGTGTCGGCCACGTCCACACGCTGCACGCCAATGCCCTGGAGCAGGCCTGCGAGATACGCCACGCGCTCGGGCGCAATGTCGCCTTCGTACGGGCAGCCCACGGTGCAGCTCATGGCGCCGCGCACACGGATGCCAGCGGCCCGTGCGGCCTCCACCACGGGGGCAAAACGCTCGATGCTCTCGGCAATGCTGCAGTTGATGTTGCGCTGGCTGAAGGCCTCGCTGGCCGAGCCGAAGACAACGATCTCGTCGGGTTTGTCCAGCACGGCAGCCTCAAAGCCCTTGAGGTTGGGCGTGAGCACCGAATACGCGACGCCGCTCTGGCGGGTGATACCGGCCATCACCTCATGGTTGTCGGCCATCTGCGGCACCCACTTGGGACTGACGTAGCTGGTGACTTCGATCTCTTTCAGGCCCGCCTGCTGCAGGCGGTGCACCAGCTCGATCTTGACGGCGGCTGGGACTGGGGTCTTTTCGTTCTGCAGGCCGTCGCGGGGGCCAACGTCGATGAGGCGGACGCGGGAGGGAATGCTCATGGGGCTACCAAGGGTGGATCAAGGAATCCGCCATTGTCTCGCCTGCGCCTCCACAGGGCCACCCCATATCGTGCCAGACCATTCGCCGGACGCGCCATCAGCCCGTACGGGTGCCATCACCCGCCACCTCTTGCCGCAGCAGGGCCACCATGGCCTGCGCCGCCAGCGACAGCGGCCGCCCCCGGAGCGTGATCAGCCCGATGGGCCGGTGCAGCACGGGCGCCTTGAGCGCTCGCGTGACCACCTCGGGCCTGCGCACCACCTGGGCGGCCAGTTCGGGCAGCGCGCTCACGCCCAGCCCCGCAGCCACCATGGCCGCGATGGTGGCCAGGTGTTCCACCTCATAGCGCGGCGCAAAACGGATGCGGTGGGTCAGCAAGGCCTCTTCCGCATACTGCCGCACGCTGGTACCTGCGGGCATGGAGATGTGCGGCAGCTCGGCCACATCCGCCCAGGCAATGGCGCTGCGCCCTCGGGCCAGCGGGTGCGTGCGCCCCATCAGCAGCACAAAGCGGTCGGACACCAGCGGGGTGTAGTCCAGGTCGGCATAGGCGGGGTTGGCAGCGGTGAGTGCAAAGTCCACGCGCCCGGCGCGCACCATGTCAAAGGCCGGGCCGGCCAGGCTGTCAAACAGCTCCAGCTGCACGCCCGGATGCTGCACAGCAAACCGGGCAAACGCGCGCGGCACGGCCCCGGCGGCCAACGACGGCAGCGCCGCCAGCGCAATGCGGCCCACCTGCAGCTGCGCCACCTCCTGCACGCGGCGCACGGTCTCCTCCATCTGGTGGCGCAGAAACCGCGCCTGCTCCGCAAACACCTCGCCCGCCAGCGTGAGCTGCACCGTGCGCGTGGTGCGCTCGAACAGGCGCACATCCAGCATCTCCTCCAGCCGCGCCACCGTGCCCGACACCGCCGATTGAGAAAGGTGCATCTGCAAGGCCGTGCGCCGAAAGCTCAGCGTCTCGGCCAGGGAGAGGAACACATCCACCTCGCGGGCGGACCAATTGATCTTCATACCCGATCAGTCTATCGAAAAAGACGTCTGGACCGCGCAATGGGAGCCCCCTAGACTGCATTGCACGCAAGCACGCTCAGCAAAAAACAGGAGACAAGATGGACAACAGTTCGCCTCGCAACGCACGCACCGTGGTGGTGGGCGGAGGCACCATGGGGGCCGATGTAGCCGTGGTCCTGGCACGGGGCGGCGCGCAGGTCACGGTGGTGGACCCCCACGCTGCACGTCGCGACCAGCTGCTGCCTCATATCGCCCAGGAGCTTGCCGCCGCTGGCCAAACCACCCACGCTGGCCCGGTACAGGTGTGCGCCAGCCTGCAGGATGTGGACTGGCGCGGCGTGGTGCTGGTGGTGGAATGCATCACCGAGCAACTAGCTGCCAAGCAAAAGCTGTTTGCCGAGCTGGAAACCGTAGCGCCGCCCAACGCCGTGCTGGCCAGCAACAGCTCGGGTTTTCCCATCAGTGCCATCGCCCAGGGACTGGCCACGGCGCAGCGCATGCTGGGCCTGCACTTCTTCATGCCCGCCCACCTGGTGCCGCTGGTGGAGGTGGTGCTGGGCGGGCGCAGCGACCCCGCACTGGGCACCTGGCTGCACGCCTTCATGCGCGGCTGCGGCAGCGTGCCGGTGCTGGTCAAGAAAGACAAGCCGGGCTTTCTGGCCAACCGCATGCAGCATGCGCTCTCGCGCGAGGCGTTTGCGCTCATCGACGAAGGCATTGCCTCGCCCGAAGACGTGGACGCCGCCGTGCGCTTTGGTTTTGGCTTCCGCTTTCTGGCGGCCGGGCCGGTGCTGCAGCGCGACCATGCGGGCATTGAGGTGCACACCGCCGCCGCAGCCACCATGTACCCCACGCTCTCGAACACCGACATCCCCGCCCAGGCCCTGCGCGACAAGGTGGCCCAGGGCACCTTGGGCATGAAGACGGGCAAGGGCTTTTTTGACTGGCCCGAAGACCGCAAGCGGGCCGAACGCACGCGCTACGACACGCTGCTGCGCCAGGGCCTGGCTTTGCTTGCCAGCGAGTTGCCCACCATCGAGCCCCCCACCGACACGTCACAGACGGACACCCCAACGACCACCGGAGCCCGCGCATGAGTGCATCGCCCGCATCACCCACCATTGCCAGCCAGTGGGCCGACCCGCTGATCGTGACCGTGGCCCCCAACGGCGCGTACAAGCAGCCCGCCGACCATCTGGCCGTGCCCATCACACCGGCCACGCTGGCCACCACGGCCAAGGCCTGCCTGGACGCGGGAGCGGCCATGCTGCACATGCACATCCGCGACGCGCAAGGCCGCCACAGCCTCGATGTGGAGGGCTACCGCGAGGCGCAGCGCGTGGTGCGCCAGGCCGTGGGCGACGCGATGGTCATCCAGATCACCAGCGAAGCCGCGGGCGTGTACCAGGCCCCCGCGCAGATCGCCATGGTGGAGGAACTGCAACCCGAGGCCGTCTCCATCGGTCTGCGCGAAGTGGACAAGCCCGAGATCGGCGAAGCCGGACTGCAGCGCTTCTTCACCGACCTCGCCCAGCGCCGCACCCTGGTGCAGGTCATCCTGTACGACGTGGCCGATCTGCGCCGCTGGCAGGCACTGCGCGCCAGTGGCGTGGTGCCGGATGTACCGTGGTTCCTGCTGTTTGTGCTGGGCCGCTACAGCGCGGGCCAGACCTCCAGCCCGCGCGACCTGCTGCCTTTTCTGAACGCCCATGACGGCAATGAGCCGTGGGCCGTCTGCGCCTTCGGTGCCGCAGAAAACGCCTGCGTGGCCGCCGCCGCCGTGTTTGGCGGCCACGCCCGCGTGGGGTTTGAAAACAACCTGCTGTGCAAGGACGGCAGCGTGGCCCCCGACAACACCGCGCTGGTGCGCCAGGCCGTCGAAGCCGCAGCCGCGCTGGGCCGCCCGCTGGCCACCGCCGCCGACATCCGGCAGCGCTTTGGCGCAGGCTGATCGGCACCGCTCCATCGCGCTCCCCATCCATTGACATCAACCCGCAGCAGACGGGCTTTATCCATCCCCACAGGAGACAGACATGCAACACCAACACCGCCACGGCCAACCTCCCTCATCCACGCCTCGCACCGCCCGGCGCACCGTGCTGCACGCAGCCCTTGCCGTGCCCCTGGCCCTGGGCATCGCAGGTCACGCAGCGGCGCAGACGGCCGCCACCGCCTTCCCCAGCAAGACCATCCGCTTTGTGGTGCCCTACCCGCCCGGTGGCCCCACCGACCTGATGGCCCGCATGCTGCAGCCCGAGCTGCAAAGCCGCCTGGGTGTACCTGTGGTGGTGGACAACAAGGGCGGCGCTGGTGGCAACACCGGCAGCGCGGAGGTGGCCAAGCAGGCGCCAGCGGACGGGCACACGCTGCTGCTGGCCGCCAGCGGCCCCATGGCGGTCAACCCCTCGCTGTACGCCAGCATGCCGTTCAACCCGCTGACCGATCTGGCTCCGGTGATCCAGCTGTCGGCATTCCCGCTGGTGCTGGAAGTGCATCCCTCGCTGGGCGTCAAGACGTTTTCCGAGTTCCTGGCCATGGCCAAGGCCGGCAAGCCGGTGCTGAGCTACGCGTCGGCCGGCAACGGCACACCGCAGCACCTGGCGGGTGAGCTGTTCAACACCACAGCGGGCGTGAAGATGGGGCACATCCCCTACCGGGGTGCTGGCCCCGCGCTCAATGACCTGATCGGCGGACAGGTGAACGTGATGTTCGACATCGTCGGTAGCTCCCTGCCCCACATTCAGGCGGGCAAGCTCATCCCGCTGGCCGTCACCTCCAGCGAACGGGCCAAGGTGCTGCCCAATGTGCCCACCATGGCGGAGGCCGGCATTCCGGGCTACCAGATCACCGGCTGGCATGGCATTGCGGTGCGCGCCGGCACCCCGCAAGCCACCGTCGACAAGCTCAACGCCACGGTGAATGCGATCTTCAAGGAACCCGCCTTCCGCGCCAAATGGGAAGCCATTGGCACGCCTGCGGTGGGGGGCACGGCGGCAGATTTCGGGGCGCTCATCAAGGCCGACGCGCAGCGCCTGGGCAAGCTGGTGCGCGATGCCGGCGTGACGGTGGATTGAAAAGGCACACCCTCTGTGCCCGCGCACAGAGGGCTATGCGACAGACCTGGGTCGCAAGCGCAGCAACAGCCAGCCCAGCGCCATGCCAATGGCACTGGACAGCAGCATCACCGTACCGGCCACGATCTTCACGGCGGTGGAGCTGCTGATCTCGGCCTGCGACGGGTCTTGGGCGGAGTAGCGCACCGAGACGGTCTCACCCACCTCGTGGATGGCCTGCTGCTGGCGTGCGACCGAGTCTGTGAACCGGAATCTCCGCCCATCGCCCGCCGCAAACTCCACAATGCTTTTCTTGGCAAGCCCCCGGCGGTGGGCCGCGCCCGTCATGATTTCTTCATGCGCAACCACCCGGCCCCTGGCGGTGTGTGTGTCGCCCAGCATGTTCATGCCAGAGGCCAACAACCACGCCGCGCCCAGCGCGGTCAAGGCGCTGGGCACCAGCAGGATCCAGCCCAAAAGACCAAAGAAGCGGCGGAAGGTGGAGGAGCTCATGCCCGCCATTCTCTACGCTGGCGAGCGCGTGGACCGTCGGCCTCAGTAGCCTCGCGCGGGGTTCACGATGCCCGCCACGGCCTCGCCGCGCTCCAGCGCCACCATCTTGCGCGCGATCTGCGCAATGCTTTCGTCGCGCAGCGTGCGCGCTGACGTATGGGGCGTGATGGTGATGCGCGGGTGCGTCCAGAACGCATGCCCTGCGGGCAGCGGCTCGGTGCGGAACACATCGAGCGTGGCGCCTGCCACGTGGCCGCTGTCGATGGCGGCCACCAGGTCTTCGTCCACCAGGTGCGCGCCGCGCGCCACATTGATCACGTAGGCACCCGGCTGCAGGCGAGCGAGCGTGCCCTTGTTGATGACGTTGGTCGTATCGGGCGTGAGCGGCAGCAGGTTGACCAGGACGCGGCTCGCGGCCAGAAAGTCATTGAATTGATCTGCGCCCGCAAAGCCGCGCACGCCGTCGATGGCCTTGGGGCTGCGGCTCCAGCCATTGATCGGAAATTCAAACTGCGCCAGCGCCTTGGCAACCCGCTCGCCCAGCACGCCCAGGCCCATCACGCCGATGGGGTAGTCGCTGCGCAGGCGCGGCTTGCGGTAGCCCCAGCGGCCCGCCTGGGTGTCGGCCTCATAGCCGTCAAACTCGCGGAAGTGGCGGATGACCGCGTGGCACACGTACTCGGCCATCTGCACCGCCATGCCTGCGTCGTCCAGGCGCACCACCAGGGCCTTGGGAGGCAAGCGCAGCTTGAGGAGGGCATCCACCCCCGCGCCAATGTTGAACAGGGCCTTGAGGCCCGGCTGCTCGTCCATGAACTGCTGGGGCGGCGCCCACACCACGGCGTAGTCGGCCTGCGGGGCGCCGGGTTGCCAAACAGAAATCTCAGCGCCGGGAAGCGCGGCGGCCAGGCCCTGCAGCCAGGGTTCGGCCTTGGTGTCGGTACAGCAAAAGGTGATTTTCATGGGGCCCAAGCGTAGCCGCATTGAGCCCCCTGCGCTGTCACCTGCAGACGACTCGGGACACTACTTGGCTCAGGCCTTGTCGGCGGCTGCCAGTTTGAGCAGCTCTGCCCCCTCGGTCACCTGGTCGCCCGGCGCATATAGCAGCTCCTGCACCACACCATCCGCAGGGGCAGCAATGGTGTGTTCCATCTTCATGGCTTCCATCACTGCCAGCGGTTGGCCCTTGGTTACCGCATCGCCCGCCTTCACGGCAAACGACACCACCTTGCCAGGCATCGGGGCTGTGAGGCGCCCGCCTTCGGCCGCAGCCTCGCCCGCGTGGGCCAGCAGGTCGATGGCAGTGATCTGCGTGGCGCCCAGCGGGGTGAATACGTGGTCCACCTCGCCCTGGGCATACACAGCCGCACGCGTGCGCTGACCTGCAAACTGCAATTCGATGCCCTGCCCCACAGCGCTGAACACCAACGGCCCGGCCACTGCGGCATCGCCTTCGCCGACGGCCAGATGCAGGCTGCCACCACGCTCGTAGGTCAGCAGCGCCTTGGCGTGCTCACCACCAAACTCGAACTCAAACCGGCGCTGCACCACGCCATGGGTGTGAAAACCATCGCGGCGGCTGAAGGGGTCCACGCCCTCGCTGGCGCGCTCGCGCAGCAGGGTCTGAGCCACGGCGGCAGCAGCCGCCAGGGGCAAGCCCACGGGCTCCTGGTGGAACAGCACCGCCTGCTCGCGCGGGATCAGCGCGGTGTCCAGCTTGGCGCTGGCAAATGCCTCGGTGCGGGCCACGCGGCGCAAAAACTGCACGTTGGTTGCCAGGCCCACGATGTGGGTCTGGGCCAGCGCCTCATCCAGCCGGGCCAGGGCTTGCGCACGCGTGTCGCCGTGCACGATGAGCTTGGCCACCATGGAGTCGTAGAACGGGCTGATCGCATCGCCCTGGCGCACGCCGGAATCCACGCGCACCGCGCCCCGTTCGAAGGTCACGCACTCGGGCAGCGCATACACATTGAGCGCGCCGGTGGCGGGCAGGAAGTTGTTGTCGGGGTTCTCAGCGCAAATGCGCGCCTCGATGGCGTGACCTTGGATACGCAGGTCTTCCTGTTTGAGCGGCAAGGGCTCGCCTGAGGCCACGCGCAGTTGCCACTCCACGAGGTCGAGGCCCGTGATGGCCTCGGTCACGGGGTGCTCCACCTGCAGGCGGGTATTCATCTCCATGAAGTAGAACTTCATCTGCTCGGGCGCGTCGTAGCCGCCGGGCTGCTCGACGATGAATTCCACCGTGCCCGCGCCCACGTAGTTCACCGCCCGTGCTGCGGCCACGGCAGCCTCGCCCATGCGGGCGCGCAGCTCCGGCGTCATGCCGGGGGCGGGCGCTTCTTCCAGCACCTTCTGGTGGCGGCGCTGCACCGAGCAGTCGCGCTCAAACAGGTACACGCAGTTGCCGTGCGTGTCGCCGAACACCTGGATTTCGATGTGGCGGGGGCGCTGCACGTACTTCTCTACCAGCACCGCGTCGTCGCCAAAGCTGTTGATGGCCTCGCGCTTGCAGGAGTCGAGCGCCGCCGCAAAATCCTCGGCCTTGTCCACGGCGCGCATGCCCTTGCCACCACCACCCGCGCTGGCCTTGATGAGCACCGGGTAGCCAATGCGGTCCGCCTCGCGTTGCAGCAGTGCCGGGTCCTGGTCCGCACCGTGGTAGCCGGGCACCAGGGGCACCTGGGCCTGCTCCATCAGGCGCTTGGACTCGGCCTTCAGCCCCATGGCATTGATGGCGCTGGCAGGGGGACCGATGAAGACCAGGCCCGCGTCGGCACAGGCCTTGGCAAAGTCTTCGTTCTCGCTCAGGAAACCGTAACCAGGGTGAATGGCCTGCGCACCCGTGGCCTTGGCGGCCTCGATGATGCGCTCCCAGCGCAGGTAGCTGTCCTTGGGCGCGCTGCCGCCAATGTGCACGGCCTCGTCGCACACGGCCACATGTTTGGCGTTGGCGTCGGCATCGGAATACACGGCGACGGTCTTCACGCCCAGGCGCTTGGCGGTCGCGGCCACACGGCAAGCGATCTCGCCTCGATTTGCGATGAGTATCTTGTTGAACATTTTTAAGCCACCTTGGCAGAACCAGAAAAGAATGAAGACAAGCGCCGCACCACGGCGCGCAGAAACTTGAACAGCACCACCAGCAGCAGTACCGACACGACCACCATCACGACCAACGCAACACCGAACGCCACCGGGTGCTGCGTGGCCAGCCAGACCACGGCCACGACCAGGCCGTCTTCCAAGAACGACAGGCCCCAGTTGGAAAACGGCTCGGGCGAGGTGTTCACCGCCGCCCGCGTGGTCATCTTGGTGGCCAGCGCCGTGGCAGAGAGCGAGCCCCCCAGCAGCCCAGCCACCACGGCCATGGTGGCGTTGTCGGCGCCAAAAACGCCATAGGCCAAGGCGGCGCCCGCAGGCACGCGAATGAAGGCGTGCACGGCATCCCAGGCGCTGTCCACCCAGGGCACCTTGTCGGCAAAGAACTCCACCGTCAGCATGAAGCCGCTGACCATCAGCACCAGCGGGTGCTGCAGCATCGCCAGGCCGGGCGGCAGGGGCATCCAGCCCAGCACGCCCATCATGCCGACCAGGAACACTACGGCATACAACCGAAAGCCGCTGGCCCAGCCCAGTGCGGCGGCCAGCGCCAGCAGGCTGGGCATGTCGAGCTTCGCAGTTGCTGTGGCTGCCGCGTAGCCCACGGCGCGCGCGGTGCCGCCATCCACATGCAGCCCCAGCGTGTGGAGCCACTGCACGATGTTGAACCAGAGGGTGTCCATGGCCTGCTTGTACCGATCAGCCCAACCAGGCGGGTTTGCGTTTGTTCAAGAACGACTGCACGCCTTCCTTGCCCTCGTCGCTGGCACGGATGTCGGCAATGCCCTGCACCGTGGCGGCGACGAGGCCCGCGTTGATCTCCCGCTCTGCCACATCCATCACCAGCTTCTTGCACACGCGCACAGCGTTGGGGCTGGCGCTGGTCAGGGCCTTGAGCAGTTCGTCCACTTTGGTGTCGAGCTGGTCAGCGACCACGACCTCGTGCACAAAGCCAATGCGCAAGGCTTCGGCCGCGCCAAAACGCTCGGCCGTGAGGAAGTACCGGTGCGCAGCGCGTGCGCCCATGGCACGGATCACATACGGGCTGATGGTGGCGGGGATGAGCCCCAGCTTCACTTCGCTGAGGCAAAAGCCCGCCGTGTCCACGGCCACGGCCATGTCGCACGCGGCCACCAGGCCCATGCCGCCTGCATATACATCGCCCTGCACGCGTGCCACCGTGGGCTTGGGGCACTCATAGATCACCCGCAGCATCTCGGCCAACTTTCCCGCGTCGGCGATGTTCTCGTCGCGCGTGTAGTCGGCCATGCGGCGCATCCAGTTGAGGTTGGCACCGGCGCAGAAGGCCGGGCCTTCCGCAGCCAGCACCACGGCGCGCACATCGGCACGCCCACCCACATCGGTGAAGGCGGCGGTGATCTCGGCAATGACCTCATCGCTGAAGGCGTTGCGGATTTCGGGCTGCGTGAGCGTGATGCGCGCCACGGCGCCGGTTTGGGTGATGGACAGGTTCTGGCTCATGGCGTGGACGGGTTTTGCAGGAAGTAGACAAGGTCCAGCTCGGGGCAAGGCTGGCCCAGCGCAGTCAATGCGGCAGTGATCTGACCCCGGTGGTGCGTGCCGTGGTTGAACACATGCGCCAGCGTGGCCGCAAACGGTAGCGATGCCGCTGTGCCGCGCATGGTGGTGTAGTCGAGCGTGCCGCTCCAGCGGTCCGGCTTGAACGAGGCTATCAGCGGTGCCCAGCGGGCCGCGCCCTCGCGCAGCCGGGCATCCAGCCGCGCACGGTCGCTCTCCAGCTCGGCGTCCAGCGCCACCTTGGGCGAAATGCCGTCGGCAAAGCGCACGAACCACAGATGGTGTTCGCCCACCAGCAGGTGGTTGAGCGTGCCGTGGATGCTTTTGAAGAACAGGCCGACATCGCGCCGGTAGTCCTCTTCCGCCAGCGCCCGCACTGCATCAAGCAGGCGCGCCGTGGCCCACACGTTGTAGCGCGCAAGCTGGGTGAAGTGGGCAACAGCGTCCATGGTGGCTCCTGCTCCTGCTACATGCGGAACAGGCCGAACTTGGTGTCTTCGATGGGCGCATTGCGCGTGGCCGCCAGGCCCAGCGCCAGCACGCGGCGCGTATCGGCGGGGTCGATCACGCCGTCGTCCCACAGGCGGGCGGTGGCGTAGTAGGGGTGGCCCTGGTCTTCGTACTGGCGGCGGATGGGGGCCTTGAAGGCTTCTTCTTCCTCCATGCTCCACTGCCCACCCTTGGCCTCGATGCCGTCGCGCTTGACCGTGGCCAGCACGCCCGCAGCCTGGTCGCCGCCCATGACGCTGATGCGCGCGTTGGGCCACATCCACAGGAAGCGGGGGCTGTAGGCCCGGCCGCACATGCCGTAGTTGCCCGCGCCAAAACTGCCGCCGATGATGATGGTGAACTTGGGCACGCTGGCCGTGGCCACGGCCGTGACCATCTTGGCGCCGTTGCGCGCGATGCCTTCGTTCTCGTACTTGCGGCCCACCATGAAGCCGGTGATGTTTTGCAGGAACACCAGCGGGATCTTGCGCTGGCAGCACAGCTCGATGAAGTGCGCGCCCTTGAGCGCCGACTCGCTGAACAAGATGCCGTTGTTGGCGATGATGCCGACCATCATCCCTTCAATGCGCGCAAAGCCCGTGACCAGCGTGGTGCCGTAGCGTGCCTTGAACTCGTCGAACTCGCTGCCGTCGACGATGCGGGCAATGATCTCGCGCACGTCGAACGGCTTGCGCGTGTCCACGGGGATCACGCCATACAGCTCCTCTGCTGCAAATTTAGGAGCTATTGGCGCTTGATCAACAAGCGCTGGAGCCTTGTTTTTATTCAAATTACGCACCGCATTGCGTGCCAGCTGCAACGCATGCATGTCATTCTGCGCCAGGTGGTCGGCCACACCCGACAGGCGGGTGTGCACGTCGCCGCCGCCCAGGTCTTCGGCCGTCACGACCTCGCCCGTCGCGGCCTTGACCAGCGGCGGGCCACCCAAAAAGATGGTGCCCTGGTTCTTGACGATGATGGACTCGTCACTCATGGCCGGCACGTAGGCACCACCCGCCGTGCACGATCCCATGACCACCGCGATCTGCGAGATGCCCATGGCGCTCATGTTGGCCTGGTTGAAGAAGATGCGGCCGAAGTGATCGCGGTCGGGGAAGACCTCGTCCTGGTTGGGCAGGTTGGCGCCGCCCGAGTCCACCAGGTAGATGCAGGGCAGATGGTTTTGCTGCGCCACTTCCTGCGCACGCAGGTGCTTCTTGACGGTGAGCGGGTAGTAGGTGCCGCCCTTCACCGTGGCGTCGTTGCACACGATCATGCAGTCCACGCCGCTCACGCGGCCAACGCCCGCGATGAGCCCCGCGCTGGGCGCGTCGTTGTTGTACATGTTGAGCGCGGCCAGCGGCGCCAGTTCGAGGAACGGCGTTCCCGGGTCCAGCAGCATCTGCACGCGTTCGCGCGGCAGCAGCTTGCCACGGGCGGTGTGCTTGGCGCGTGCGGCCTCGCCGCCGCCCTGGGCGACCTTGTCGAGCTGGGCGCGCAGGTCATCCACCAGCGTGCGCATGGCGGCGGCGTTGGCCAGAAAGTCCGCCGAGCGGGCGTTGAGTTGGGTGTCGAGAATGGTCATACGGTGTGGCTCTTCAAGCAGTCTTTTGTTCTTCCAGGCCCAGCAGATCCTTCATCTCGTCGCGGATCTTGAACTTCTGGATCTTGCCCGTCACAGTCATCGGAAAGCTGGTGACAAAGCGGATGTAGCGCGGCACCTTGTAGTGCGCGATCTGGCCCTTGCAGAAGGCGCGGATGTCGTCCTCGGTGGGCTGGGTGCCGGGCTTGGCAATGATCCAGGCGCAGAGTTCCTCGCCGTATTTCTGGTCGGGCACGCCCACCACCTGCACGTCCTGCACCTGCGGGTGGCGGTACAAAAATTCTTCGATCTCGCGCGGGTAAATGTTCTCGCCGCCACGGATCACCATGTCCTTGATGCGGCCGACGATGTTCACGTAGCCCTCGGCGTCCATGGTGGCCAGGTCGCCGGTGTGCATCCAGCCGCCTTCGTCAATCGCCTCGCGGGTCTTGGCCGGGTCGCCCCAGTAGCCGTGCATGACGGAGTAGCCTTTGGTGCAGAACTCGCCCCGCTGGCCGATGGGCACCACCGCCCCGCTGTCGGGATCCACGATCTTGATCTCCAGGTGCGGCTGCACCTGGCCCACGGTGGAGACGCGCTTGTCCAGCGGCGTGTCGGTGCTGCTCTGGCAGCTCACGGGGCTGGTCTCGGTCATGCCGTAGGCAATGGTGATTTCGCGAAGGTTCATCTGCTCCACCACACGCTTCATCACCTCGGTGGGGCAGGGCGAACCCGCCATGATGCCGGTGCGCAGGGTGCTGAGGTTGAACTCGGCAAAACGCGGGTGGTCCAGCTCGGCAATGAACATGGTGGGCACGCCGTGCAGGCCGGTGCAGCGCTCGTCCTGCACCGTCTGCAGCACGGTCAGCGGGTCAAACCCGTCGTTGGGGTACACGATGGTGGCACCGTGCGTAAGGCAGGCCAGGTTGCCCAGCACCATGCCGAAGCAGTGGTACAGCGGCACGGGGATGCACAGGCGGTCTTCGGGCGTGAGCTTCATGCACTCGCCAATGAAGAAACCGTTGTTCAGGATGTTGCGGTGCGTGAGCGTGGCGCCCTTGGGGAAGCCGGTGGTGCCGCTGGTGAACTGGATGTTGATGGGGTCGGTGGCCTTCAACGTGGCTGCGGTGTGCGCCAGGCGCGGGTCGGCCGCGTTGCCGCGTGCCAGCAGGTCGGTAAAACGCATCAGGCCCGGTTCGTCGGCGCCCTGCCCCGCCTCATCGATCCACACTACGGTGTTCAGGTGGGGCAGCTTCACGGAGCCCAGCTGGCCTGGCTGCTGGTGCTGCCACTCGGGCGCCAGCTCGCGCAGCATGCCCAGGTAGTCGCTGGTCTTGAAGCGGGCCATGGTCACCAGCAGCTTGCAGCCCACCTTGTTGAGCGCGTATTCCACCTCGGACGTGCGGTAGGCAGGGTTGATGTTGACCAGCACCAGGCCCACCTGCGCGGTGGCCAGCTGCATCAGCACCCATTCGGCGTTGTTGTGCGACCAGATACCCACGCGGTCGCCGGGCGTGAGCCCCATGCCAAGCAGCGCGCTGGCCAGGCGGTGGGCTTCGGTTTGCAACTGGGCGTAGGTGGTGCGGCGGCCCTGGTGCACGCTGACCAGCGCCTCGCGGTCGGGATGGCGGGCCACCATATCGGCAAAAAAGGCGCCGATGGTCTGCTCGATCAAGGGAACGTCGGTGGCGCCACGGGCGTGGCTGTCCACCAGCGGTGCGAAGTTCGTTGCGGCTGCACTCGTCACAGGTTTGTCTCCTCGGCTCTGTCATGCGGCCTGCGCCGCAAGAACATGCGGGCGGGCGATCCGTAAGCATAGAAGCCTGAACCCCTGGCGGGTGGACACAATGGTTGCAAATCGTGCCACGGCTGGCACACTCTGTGGCGTGAAGACCACCGCCCCCGCCGACCATCGTCTCCCAACCACTCCATCTGCCCCTGCCGCAACGCCCATCGCCTTTGTGCGTGCCATTGTTCTGGCGTACGAGCAGCGCGGCCTGAGCCCGGAACGCGCCCTGGCCCAGGCACAGATTGCGCCGCAGCTGCTGCCCGACGACAGCGCCCGCATCACCGCCTGGCAGATGGAGCAGATCTCCGACGCCGCCATGCAGGAACTGGACGACGAAGCCCTGGGCTGGTTCAGCCGCCGCCTGCCCTGGGGCAGCTACGGCATGCTGGCGCGTGCCAGCATTAGCTCGCCCACGCTGCAGGTGGCCCTGGCCCGCTGGTGCCGCCACCACGGCCTGCTGGCGGACGACATTGCCCTGCATCTCACCACCCAGGGCGACACTGCCACCCTGGCCATCACCGAGGCCCGCGACCTGGGCGCGCTGCGCGAGTTTTGCCTGGTATCCGTGCTGCGCAATGCCCACGGCCTGGCGTGCTGGATGGTGGACTCGCGCATTCCGCTCATCGCCGCAGAATTTGCCTTTGATGCGCCCCTGCACGCCGATGCGTATGCCGTGTTGTTCCGAGGCCCCGTCACCTTCCACGCGCCACGCACCGCCATTCACTTCGACGCCCGCTACCTGCACCTGCCCCTGCGCCGCGACGAGCAGGCCCTGCGCCAGATGCTGCAACACGCCCTACCCCTGACGGTGCTGCACTACCGCCGGGACCGCCTGCTGGTGCAGCGCGTGCGCCAGCTACTTGCTGCGCCGCTGCCGGGCCAACCCGCCCATGCATTGCCCCAGCACAGCGCGGAATCGCTGGCCGCGCTGCTGCATGTGTCGCCACGCACGCTGCACCGGCAATTGAAGGAAGAAGGCGCCACGCTGCAGGGCTTGAAAGACGAGGTTCGCCGCACCCGCGCAGTGGAGCTGCTGCACCGCACACAGCGGCCCATCAAGCAGGTGGCGGAGGCAGCGGGGTTTGAGAACGAGAAGAGTTTTATTCGGGCGTTTCGGGGGTGGACGGGGCAGTCGCCGGCGGAGTTTCGGCGCCAAGCGAGCCCAGCGTGATAGGAAGTGGCCCAATGGCGCGATCTGCACCCTGCATGGCTGCCACGGGGCTGCGTCCGCAGCCAGCCACCACTACACTGACCAGCGCTCCCGCCCGCCCTCTTGCCGCTTGCCGCTTGCCTTCATGCTCCACCTCCACCACTGCATCAGCGCCCGCTCCTTCCGTCCCCTGTGGATGCTCGAAGAGCTGCAACTGCCCTACCAGCTCCACATGCTGCCCTTCCCGCCCCGCGCCAAGGCCCGGTGGTTTCTGGACGAGAACCCGCTGGGCACGGTGCCCCTGCTGGTGCAGGGCGATGTCCGCATGACCGAATCCGCCGCCATGTGCCAGTACCTCGCGGCCACGCACCCCGACGCAGGGCTGGACGTGGCGCCCACGCACCCGGCGTATGGCGCGTACCTGAACTGGCTGCACATGAGCGATGCGACGCTGACTTTTCCGCAGACGCTGGTGCTGCGCTATGGCCGGTTTGAGACCGCAGAGCGCAAGCTGCCGCAGGTGGTGGAGGACTACAGCCGCTGGTTCCTGGCCCGGCTGCGCGCGGTAGAAACCGCGATGACCCACGGCCGCAGCGACTATCTGTGCGCGGGCCGCTTTACGGCGGCGGATGTGGCGGTGGGGTATGCGCTGCTGCTGGCGCAGCACCTGGGGCTGAACGAACAATTTGGCCCGGCCACGCAGGCCTACTGGCAGCGGTTGCAACAGCGTCCCGGCTACCAGCGGGCGATGGCCGCACAGACGGAGGCCGCCCAAGACCAGGACGTGCCCACCACCCCGGCCCCCGACACCAAACCGTGATGCGGAGGTGGGGGCTAGCCGGGCTCACGCGGCTACTCGGACTTCGCTGGTGTAGATGCAGGTCCGGGCGTGGGTGAAGGTGTCGTCGGAGCCTGCTGCGCCAGCGACTGCACCAGTGCGCGGAACTCCGGCGAGTGGCGCAGCACGCTGCCACCCGCCTCGATGAGGTCTGTGACTTCTTCCGACGTGATGGAGAACGCCGTGGGCACTTGCAGCAGGCGGCGGCGCGCAACGTCGTCGTGGGCATCGCGCAGGTTGACGGAAATGACATGGACCTCGGCACCGAGCGCAAAGGCATCGCTGCTGCCGGTGGGGCCCGCCGCCAGCGACTGGCGCCACTGCTGGGTGATGTCGCGCAAGAACTCCTGCGTCTCGCGCGTGGCGCGGGCGCCGGTGCCAAACAGCAGCGAGTCCACCACCTGGGCCATGTTGGGCACCTTGTCGCTCATGTCGATGTTCTCGGATGGGGCGCGCTCGGCGTTGACGGTGACGAGCACCAGCTTGCGGATGGTGCCGGGCGGGATGCCCACTTCGCTGAAGGTTTCGCGCAGTCCGCCACCGGCCAGGGCCCGGTCGAGCAGACGCTGCACGCCCAGGTTGTCGGCAAGGCCGCCATCCACCAGGTGGATGTAGGGGCGGCGCTGCGCGTCCAGATAGCTCAACTCATGCGCGCGGTACAGGCGCGCGCGGTAGTCGCCGCCCGCAGCCAGGGTGGCAGCGCGGGACACGGTCTGGTACTGGGGGCACTGGTCGGCGTAGTTCTTGAGGGTGACGGGACTCAGCAGCAGCGGTACGGCGGACGATGCCGCCACCGCGAACGACAGCGGCACCTTGCGCAGGTCGGAGCAGATCAGCGCGAACTGGTCCCACGTGAATTCAAAGCCAGTGCCCAACGACATGTCGGTGGCGGTGATGAACAGCTGCGGGTGGCGCGGGCGCCGCGCCACATCGCCAAAGGTGCGCCCGCCATACAGCTCATCCAGCCGCCGCGCGAGCAGGTGCGTGCGGCCGAACCAGGGCGAGGTCAGGTCCACCAGGTTGCCGGGGCGCAGGGCCTGCGTGATCAGACTGTTCTGGAAGTTCTGGCGCAGAAAGTCCTGCTCGAAGCGGGGCAGCCCCTCGATGCCGTGTGCCGCCAGGTAAGCGGCCACGATGCTGCCGCCCGAGACGCCGCTGATCACATCGGTGGCGTCGAGCAGCGTGGTGGGGCGCCCGTTCCAGTCGAACCGCGTGGCCTGCATTTCGGTCAGCACGCCAAAGCCGAAGGCGGCCGCCCTTGCGCCGCCGCCCGACAGCGTCACGCCGACCAGAATGGAGGGATCGCGCTCGGACTTGCGCTCGGGGATGGCCTGGTCTTCGGGCTTCAGGGGTTCGTTGATCCAGGGCCGCACCGACGAGCAGCCCGCCAGCAGGGCCAGGGCCGCCACCACGGCGCATCGCCGCATCCACGGCTTCATGCGTTGTCCCGGCATTGCGCTTCTCCCATGGTTACAGGGCTGTTGGGAATCTTCTTGCCTGTGTCAGCAGCCCAGCAGCGCAGGCAACTCGGCCATGCTGCGAAACACCTGCGCTGCGCCTGCGGCACGCAGGGGCTCGCCATCGTCCAGCGGCGCATAGGCAAATACCGTGGCGCCTGCGGCCACGCCAGCGGTCACGCCCGTCACGGTGTCTTCCACCACGGCACAGCGCCCGGGCGCCACCTGCAGGGCCGCAGCCGCCGCCAGATAGACGTCGGGCGCGGGCTTGGTGGCGGGCATCTCGTGGCCGCTGAACACCCGCCCGGCAAAGTACGGCGTGAGCCCCACCTTGGCCAGCTGCATCTCGACCTTGTGCCGGTCGGCACCCGAGGCGCAGGCAATGCGCCCGCCATGGTGCGCGTGCACCCTTTCGATGGTGCCGTGGATGTGTTCGATGGCCGTGAGGCGCTGGTCCAGCTCGGCATTGCGCCGCGCATAGAAGTCGGCCATCCACGCATCGGTCAGCGGGCGGCCGGTGTGGGCCTCGATGCGGGCGGCCTCGCTGCGCACCGTTTTGCCGATAAAGATGCGCATGCATTCGTCGGCGCTCAGGGCCCAGCCCGCTTCGTTGAGCATGTCGCGCAGCACGCCGTTGGTGATGGGTTCGCTGTCGACCAGCACACCATCGCAGTCAAACAAGATTGCTTCAAATTTCATAGCTGCTCGCGCTTATTGGTAAAGCGCTGGAGGTCATTTTTATTCAATTTTTAGGAGTGGATATCGCCATCCACATAGAACCAGCACCCGTCTTCGCGCACGAAGCGGCTGGTCTCGTGCAGGCGCACGGCGCGGCCGCCCACGCGGTAGCGCGCGACAAACTCCACCTCGGCGCGGTCTTCGCCTGTGCTGCGGTGGCTGCGCACTTCCAGCCCCAGCCACTTCGTGCCGGGGTCGAAATCGAGGTCCGCTGGCCGGGTGCTGGGGTGCCAAGTGGCCTGCAGGTAGTCGCCACGTTCGAGGACAAAGGCGGTGTAGCGTGACCGCATGAGGCTCTCGGCGTCGGGCGCGGCAGCGCCGTCCCAGTGGTCGAGGTAGCTGCCGCAGCATTCCCCATAGGACAAGGCCGCAGCCTTGGCGCTTTTGCCGGGTGCGGCTTGGGTACGGCCGCAGGGACAGGGGTCGTTATGGTTCATGGACGGATGCAGGAAGGCACGCAGGCGACGCGCGCGCCTCACCGATGGAAACGGGCGCTGCGCGAGGCGAGTGCACCCGTGGAACTGGCTTTGCCAGGCCACTGGGTGCGTCCCCCTCCCGCGCAGCGAGAGAGGGGGATGGCGCGAAGCGACTCAGGGGGAGCTTCATCTCAGCGCCCCAAAGACCTTGCGGGCGATGGCGCTGCCTGCACCGGCCGGATTCTGACGGATGCGGCGCTCTTCCTCGCCGATCATGAAGTACAGGCCGTCGAGCGTCTTGCCGGTGACGTACTGCGCAAGGTTGGCCTCCTCGGGTTTGAGCAGGCCAAAGCTCGCTGCCTTGCCCGCAAAGGCGTTGTACTTCTGGGTCAGGCCGACTTTTTCGGTGGCCTGGTTCACCACGGGCAGGAAGCGTTCGGAGAGCGGCGTGCGCGTCTTGTCGGCAAAAAAGGCGGTGACCGAGGTGCTGCCGCCGGTCAGGATGTTCTTGGCATCGGTCACCGTCATCTTCTGCACGGCGCCCACCAGCAGGTCTTTGCCCATGGGCACGGCGGCTTCGGCGGCGCGGTTGATGGAGGTGACCAGCTCGTCGATGCGCCGCCCCTGGCCCAGCGACTTCATGACCTTGGCGGCGTCTTCCAGGGAGCCCGGCAGGCCGATGCGCACCTGGGGGTTGCCCAGAAACCCGTCAGGCCGCCCCAGCAGGGCGACCGCCGCCTGGGCGCCCTGGCCCAGCGCGGCTTTGAGGCCGCTGGCGGCATCGGCATTGGTAAGGTCACCCAGCGACAGGGCCCAGGCCCGCTGGCCGGTGGCGCACAGCAGGGCAGCCACGAGGCTGGTTTGGTGAAATTGGCGGCGTTGCATGGTGCGGTACTTTCGGTGGGGGACGGCAGATGATGCCCACTCGGCCACCACTGCAGTGAGTGGCGCACTGTGCCGGAGCCGTGCGGGGAATTGCCGGGATTTTCGCTCAGCGAATGAGGAGCAAGCCGCAGGCCGTAGACTGCCCCACCCAAGCATCCAACAAGGAACCTTGCAATGTGGCAAATGAGCGTGCCGTGGTGGGAGTTTGTGCTGCGCGGCGTGGTGGTGTACCTGTTCTTGCTGGTGTTCATGCGCCTGTCGGGCAAGCGGCAGACGGGGCAGTACGAGCCGTTTGACCTGATCCTGTTGCTGATCCTGTCGAACGCGGTGCAGAACTCGATGAACGCGGGCGACAACTCGCTGGTGGGCGGGCTGATCTCGGCCAGCACGCTCATGCTGCTGCATGTGGCGCTGGCGCGGTTGGCCTTCCACTTCCCGCGCATCGGGCGCTGGGTGGACGGCAAGGCCCAGGTGCTGATCCACCAGGGCGAACTGAACCAGGCGCTGATGCGCAAGGAGCTGCTGACCCGCGACGACGTGGAGGCCGCACTGCGCGCAGGCGGCTGCCTGCACGCGCACGAAGTGGAACGCGCCACCATCGAGACCAACGGGCAGATCACCGTAGTGCTGCGCCGTCGTGGCGAGGTTGGCTGACCCGCCCCGCGCCCACCCCAACGGTCTGCACCCTCACCGCCCCTCACAACCCACGCGACTTACGCGACCCGATATGACTGCACTGAACGTTCTGGGCACCTTGCTGATGCCCTGCTCCTACGACCCACTGACCGGCTACTACCGCGACGGCTGCTGCAACACCGACGAGCAAGACCACGGCACCCACGTGATCTGCGCACGCATGACACAGGCGTTTCTGGACTTTTCGCTGTCGCGGGGCAACGACCTCATCACACCCCGGCCCGAGTCCCGCTTTGCAGGGCTGCAGCCCAACAACCGTTGGTGTCTGTGCGTCTTGCGCTGGAAGGAGGCCTACGAGGCGGGTGTGGCGCCTCCCGTGATCCTGGAATGCACACATGCGCGCGCGCTGGAGTTCGTGACGCTGGCGCAATTGCAAAGCACGGCGTTGTCCTAGGCTCAGTTTTGCGTGTAGCAGGTCTTGTTGGGCAGAACGGTGTCCACGTAGCTCTCCACACTGACCGCCGTTGGGAAGGCCGTGGGTATCTGGTCGCCAAAAATGCACAGGCGGCTCCCCTTGCGGGCCCAGACGGCACGCGATGTCAGGCCTGACGGCTGGGTCCACAAGCCCCAGAACGCGGTCAGAGTAGCCGTGCTGCCGTTACGGTCGAACGCCACATTGCCCACACCGGTCAGAGGGCCTGCCACCGTGCCAGCGCCCGTGCAGTTGGCGTCAGCATAGGTGGCCACACCGATCTGTCCCGCCACGCGATTGTCCCCCTGGCGGGTGATGCGCCACAGCGAGCGGCCCCAGGTGCCGGGCCGCACCACTACGCACAGCTCCTGCTTCCAGTCGCCTTCGGGCAAGGCCACCACCGTGCCGCAGCTCACCTCCACCGAGCCCACGTTGGCAGAGACCACGCTGCCGGTGCCATTGCGCACCGTGCAGCTCTGGCCGGAAGGCTGCGTGCGCACGGTGACCGCATAGCCCGTGCCGCCGGCCAGCGCAGTGCCGAACGTGAAGCCGCCGTTGCTGGAGACCGAGAGGTCATCGCCTCCGTTGTTCTGCAGCACCAACGTGCCACCCGCCAGACCAGTCACTGAGCCGCCAACCGTATAGGTGGCGGCCGCCAGGTTTTCGCAGCGCACCTGCACGTTGCTGACGTTGGCGGTGGCGGTGCCCGTGCCCTGGGTCACCGTGCATCGCTGGCCGCTGGGCTGGGTTTTGACGGTGACGGCATAGGCAATGCCACTGTCCAGGCGCGTCACGAAGACGAAGTTGCCGTTGGCATTGATCGTCAGGTCGTCCTTGCCGGTGTTTTGCAGCGTCACCGTCTTGCCAGCGCCCAGGCCCGTGACCGCACCGCCAATGCTGAACGCGCCTGCGGTAGGCGGCGGCGTGCCATTGTTGTCATCGTCACTACCGCCACAACCCACCAGCAAGGCGGCCGCCAAGCCCAGGGGTGCCCAGCGGAAGAGGGGCCGTACGGAATGCCCAGTGCGCCCAGCACCCATTGCGCTTGCTTGTCGTGTCATGAACAGAAACCTCTTGATCGTGAATGAAGGGCGGATTCTGTGCAGCACCTCCTGCGGTACGGAACCCTACCCTGGTAGGGTTTGCGCGCCGTCCATCCTGCTCAACACTTGGCAGAATTTGCCCTACCTCCGCGCTGTCAGCGCGCCTGCGCCGCAAGGCGCAGCCACCCTCTCCCACTACATGGCCCCCACTTCCCCTTACGCGCTCATCCTGGACGACCATCCGCTCGTGGCGCACGGCATGGCCGAGTTCCTGCGCGCACGCCTGCCGCAGATGGAGGTGGTAGAGGCCGCAGGGGCGGACGACCTTCTGCGCAGGGTGGAAATGCGGGGCACACCGGCCATCGCGCTCATCGACTTCTGGCTGGCGGAAGGCGCTGCGGTGGGCCTGATCGCCCAGGTGCGCAGCCACTGCCCCGGGATGCCCATCGCCGTGATCAGCGGCGACGATGACCCCGCCGTGATGGAGCAGGCCCGGCAGGCAGGCGCACAGGGCTTCATCCACAAACAAGCAGCGCCTGAGACCTTTGGTCTGGCGGTGGAAGCCTTGCTGAGCGGGCTGGTCTGGTTTGAGCCGGGCCTGCTGGGCAGCCAGCCGCCGCGCAGCCGCGATCTGCCGGTGACTCCGGCCGAGCTGGGGTTGTCCACCCGCCAGGGCCAGATCCTCGCGCTGGTGCTGCAGGGGCTGCCCAACAAGCGCATCGCCTTGCAGCTGGACATTGCCGAGAGCACCGTGAAGGAGCACGTGACGGGCATCCTGGAGCGGCTGCGGGTGCGCACGCGAATCGAGGCCATCACCCTGTTGCGCGGCCGGCGGTTGGAGCTGTCCTGATGCGCCTTGTCCGGGCCGTGGTGCTGGTCGCGGCCTTGTGCCTGCAGACGGCACTGCCCGCAGGGGCACAGGTACCGAACCCGGACCTGGCAGAGCTGGACCGGCTGCAGACCCTGTCGCAACGCAACAGCGCCGAAGCCGTGCAGGCGCTGCAGGCCGCCGCCACCCGCTTTGCCAACGCGGCCGATGTCGCGACCCGGCGCACCTACCTGGCGGCGCTGACGGACGCAGCCTTCGAGACCGGGCAGGCTGCGGTGGTAACCGAGGGCATAGCGCAACTGAGAGCGCTTGCGGCTGCGCACAACGATGCCTCGACGCAGGTGCTGGCCATCTGCTTCGAGGCCCGGCAATGGGCCGTGGCGGGCAAGACACGCGCCGGGCTGGACGCCCTGGCGCGCGAAGCGGGCGCGGCGGAGCAGGTGCCCGACCCTTGGGTGCGCTGGCTCTACCACCTGACGCTGGGTGCCCTGCACAGCAGCAACGGTCAGTTCGAAGCGGCGATGACCCACCTGCTGCGCAGCCTGGAACTCTCGCGCACGCTGCCGCGCCAGGCAGCCACATCCGAGCTGCGGTCGCGCGCACATCTGGAGCTGCTGCACTTCGACATGAAGAACCCCGACCGCGCGCTGCAGACCATTCGCGAGACGCTGCCGCTGGCCGAAAAGCTGGACGCCCAGCAGGCGCTGGGCTGGCTGCACCTGCACCGTGGCAATGTGGAAAACGTGCAGGGCAACCTCGACACCGCCGTGGCCGCCTACCGGCAGTCCCTGCAGATCGCCCGCGCCGGCGGGCTCACCGGGCTCCAGGCCACGGCGCTGAACAATCTGGGCGACGTCCTGCTGCAGCGCAAGGCCTATGCCGCGGCCGAGCCCGTGATGCGCGAAGCCCTGGCAGCGTACCGCGACGCGCACGAGCTGAACGGGGCCGCAATGGCGCAGGCCAACCTGGGCTTTGCGCTGATGGGCCAGGGCCGCATTGCGGCTGGCGTGCATGAGGTGGAGACGGGCATTCGGTTTGTGCACGAAGCGGGGTCCCTGCCCATGGAAGAGCAGCTGCTGGGCGAGCTCTCGCGCATGTACGAGCAAGCCGGCCTGTACCGCGAAGCCATGGCCACCACGCGCAAGCAGCAGGCGCTGGCCAAGGAGCTGTTCCACACCGAGCGCGACCAGGCCGTGGCCGCGCTGCAGGAGCGCTTTGACAGCGCTGAACGGCAGCGCCAGATCGAGCAGCTGGCGCAGGCCAATCGGGTGCAGGATGCCGAGCTGCGTGTGCGGCGCATGCAACAGATCGGTCTGGCCGCCACGGTGGCGCTGGCCCTGCTGGCGGCGGGCGCCAGCTTTTGGCAGTACCGTCGCACCCGCACGGCCAACGCGGCCCTGGCGGCAGCCCGGCGGCAGGCCGAAAGCGCACTGGCCGAGAAAAACCTGTTCCTCGCCACCGCCAGCCACGACCTGCGCCAGCCCGTGCACGCCATGTCGCTGATGGTCGAGGCGATCAGCCTGCGCAACAGCGACCCGGTTCTTCGCCCCCTGGTTGCCGACCTGCGCAACAGCATGCAGGCCATGAACCAGCTGTTCAACGCGCTGCTGGACCTGGCCCGCCTGGAATCCGGCCAGCCGCTGGGCGCCAAGGGCGTGGTGGACCTGAGCGGGCTGCTCGCGGACGTGGTGCGCCTGTTCCGTGAGCAGGCCAGCCTCGGCGGGCTGGCCCTGCGGCTATGGGTGCCGCGTGGCGGAGCTACCGTGTGGGCAGAACCGGTGCTGCTGCGCCAGGCGCTGGCCAACCTGGTGCAGAACGCGATCCGCTACACGCCCCAAGGCAAGGTGCTGGTGAGCGTGCGGGCGCGCGGCAGCGACTGGCTGGTGGAAGTGCGGGACACCGGCGTCGGCATCGCCGTGGCGGACCAGTACCGGGTGTTCAGCCCCTACTACCGAGGGGAGCGGGCGGACCAGATGAACGACGCCGGACACGGCCTGGGGCTGGCCGTGGTGGCGCGCTGCGCCGAACAGATGGGCGCCACCCACGGCCTGGTGTCGCAGGCGGGGCGGGGCTCATGCTTCTGGCTGCGGCTGCCGGCCCACACCGCTGCGGCTACTACGACGGCCGTGCCACCCGACCCGGTGGCCTTGCACCGCGACGAGACGGCAATGCGCCCGCTGCAAGGCCGCTGCCTGGTACTGGACGACGACCGCCAGGTGATCAAGGCCTGGCGCGCCATGCTGGAGGCCTGGGGCGTGACGGCGGCATACGCCACCACCACGGCCGAGGCGCATGCCCAGCTCGACGAAGGGTTCGAGCCGGATGCCATCTTCTGCGACCAGCGGCTGCACACGGGCGAGAGCGGCTTTGACGTGCTGCGCGCCCTGCTGGCCCGCTGCCCCGCTGCACGCGGCGCCATGGTCAGCGGCGAGCACAACGCGCCCGCCTTGCAGGATGCCGAGGACGAGGGCTACCTGGTGCTGCGCAAGCCGGTGAGCCCCGTGGAGTTGCACGCGGTGCTGGCCCAGTGGCTGGGCCAGCAGAAAAATCAATCAAAACAACCTTCAGCGCTTTACCAATAAGCGCTAGCAGCTATCTTTTTTATAGTTTTCAGACGAATCAGGTAGCCACTGCCGCAGCAAGGCGTGCACCTGTTCCGGCGCCACCGGCTTGCGCAGCACCAGGTAGCCCTCTTCTTCCGCCTGGCGCAGCGCGGGCGAATCCCATTCACCGCTGACCATGGCCAGCGCGGCGTCAGGGCACAGTGCCTGCAGGCGCTGGAGCAAGGCGAACCCACTCTCGCCGGAGCGCAAACGCTGGTCGCAGAAGATGGCCTGCGGCGTGAAGCCCTGTTCCAGCCAACCCAGTGCCTCGGCACCATCGGCCGCGCAGCGCACCTGCACGCCCCAGTCCTGCAGCAATTGCTGCCAGCCTGCGGCCACCTGCGGGTCGTCCTCCACCACCAGGCAGCGGCCCTGCAGGCCGCCCTGGCGCGCCACGGTGGCGGGCGTTGGCGCAACGACCACTGCGCTGGACGTGGCAGGCGGCAGCTGCAGCCAGAACCGCGAGCCGCGCCCCAGGCGCGACACCAGGCCCAGGGGCGCATCCATCAGCTCGGCGCAGCGCGCCACCACAGCCAGGCCCAGGCCGTAGCCTGCATCGTCTGCCACGCGCGCCGAGGCACTGCGGGTGAAGGGCGAGAAGATCCGCTCGCGCTCCTCGGCGGCAACGCCGGGGCCGGTGTCCCACACCTCCACCTGCCAGTGCCCGGCTCGGCGGCGCACAGCCAGCAGCACGCCGCCACGCTGCGTGTACCGCAGCGCGTTGTGCACCAGGTTCACCACGCACTGGCGCAGCAGCATCGGGTCGGCCTGCACCCGGGCGCTGGCCGGTGGCGGGCGCAGGCGCAGCACCAGGCCCCGGGTGCGCGCAGATTCCCCCAGCAGCGTGGCGACTTCGCGCAGCAGCGGCGCCAGGGCCACCGCCTGGGGCCTTGCCTGCACGGCCCCCGCTTCGATGCGCGACAGGTCCAGCAGCGCATTGCACATCCATTGCAGCGACTGCACGCCCTGGCGCAGGTTCTGCAGCGTGGCATCCAGCGCCGGGTCCCGGTTGCGCAGCGCGATGGATTCAGCCAGCAGCCCCACGGCATGCACGGGCTGGCGCAGGTCGTGGCTGGCGGTGGCGAGGAACTGGTTCTTCACGGCCAGCGCCTGCTCGGCCTCGCCCTTGGCGGCACGGAACCGCTCCGTCAGGTCCACATTGCTCAGAAAGAACTGATGGCTGATGCTCGCATTGCGAAAGAACACGCCAAACGCCAGATGCATGGGCAACAGGTACGGCCAGTGATCGGGAAACACATAGGGCACCGACAACAGGCTGACCGCGTAGCTGGTGAAAAAGAACCGCTTGAAAACCACCAGCGCCGCCGACTGGTGCGCGGCATGCGCCGACACCACCAGCGTGGAGCCACAGATGAACACCACGCGCAGTTCAAAGGGCGTGTCGGGCCCAGCGGAGGCCGCAGAACTCATCACCAACGCGCCGTACAACGCCGCCAGCGCTTGCACACGAGGCACCCAAACGGCCAGCAGCGTTGCCGCATCGTGGCTGTCGCGCTGCTTCAGGGCCCGCTGCCACAGGCCCCAGACGCCCCACACAGCCCCCACCAGCAACAACGACGCCCCCCACCACAGCGTGATGCCAGGGGGCCACAAGCCCAGCGAATACAGCCAGGCCAAGCCCGGCAGCCCCAGCAGCGGCATGACAGTGCAGCCGTCGCGCACCCGCATGAAGCTGTTGCCCAACAACTGCAGCTGGGCGGCGGGTGCCAGGGTGTCCCAGGAGAGCACGCGTTCGGAGTTCATCGGGCCGATGTTGGCATCTTCCCGTACCAAACACCCCCTACTTTGGGAGGGTTGCGTGTTGACGCCGGCGCGTGGCAGCGCTTGGGAGTACGTCGGGCAGCGACCAGGGCATGGCTGAGAGCGCATCTGCTGCGGCCCCACTCACAGCGCAACCGTCACCACCGCACAGAGGCAGCAGTCGCGGCGCCGACAATGGCGCCCAGCAGGCTCAGGCCAGCGCGCGCTGGATGATGATCTTCTGCACGTCGCTCGTGCCTTCGTAGATCTGGCACACACGCACGTCGCGGTAGATGCGCTCCACCGGGAAGTCGTTCACCACGCCGTAGCCGCCCAGCGTCTGGATGGCGGCGCTGCACACGCGCTCGGCCATTTCGCTGGCAAACAGCTTGGCCATGGCGGCTTCCTTCAGGCACGGGCGGCCTGCGTCGCGCAGCGCGGCGGCGTGCCAGATGAGCTGGCGCGCGGCTTCGATCTGCGTGGCGCAGTCGGCCAGGCGAAAGCCCACGGCCTGGTGGTTGAAGATGGCGGTGCCAAAGCTCTCGCGCTCCTTCGAATACGCCAGCGCCGCATCAAACGCGCTGCGCGCCATGCCCACGCTCTGCGCGGCAATGCCGATGCGCCCGCCTTCGAGCGCGCCCAGGGCGATCTTGTAGCCCTCGCCCTCGGTGCCGATGAGGTTCTCGGCCGGGATGCGGCAGTTGTCGAAGTTGATCTGCGCCGTGTCGCTGCTGTGCTGGCCCAGCTTGTCTTCCAGCCGCGCCACCACATAGCCGGGGTTGTTGGTGGGCACGAGGAAGGCGCTCATGCCCTTCTTGCCCGCGCCCTTGTCGGTCACGGCGATGACGATGGCCACATGGCCGTTCTTGCCACTGGTGATGAACTGCTTGACGCCGTTGATCACATATTCGTCGCCCTGCTTGACGGCGGTGGTGCGCAGTGCGGAGGCGTCGGAACCCACATGCGGCTCGGTCAGGCAAAACGCACCCAGCATTTCGCCGCGCGCCAGCGGCGTGAGCCAGTCGCGCTTTTGCTGTGCATTGCCATAGCGCATGAGGATGGCGTTGACGGGGCAGTTGGTCACGCTGATGGCCGTGCTGGTGCCACCATCACCGGCGGCGATTTCTTCCAGCACCAGCGCCAGCGTCACGTAGTCCAGGTTGGCACCGCCGAACTCTTCGGGCACGCAGATGCCGTAGGCACCCAGTGCAGCCAGGCCCTGGTGCGCCTCTTTGGGGAAGTGGTGTTCCTTGTCCCAGCGCGCGGCGTGGGGCCACAGCTGTTCTTGCGCAAAGTCGCGCACCGCGTCGCGGATCATTTCCTGGTCTTGGGTCAGCAGCATGTTGTCTCCTTGGGATCGTTCGGCGCCAGCAGGCTCTGGATGTCCAGGCACCTACCGGCGAGTCAACATGCAATTTTGCCCGCGTCTGCGGGCGCGCCCGCTAAGGGCGGGCGGACTACGTGCTCCTGCGTACCCCGGCCGCAGCAACCGTCCGCCACGCCCTCGTCCATAGGCTCCTAGACCAGCGAGACCTTGCCGCTGGACAGCTCGTACACGCCCCCCACGGCGCGGATGGCGCCGCTGGCCATGCGCCCGGCCAGGAGGGGTTCAGAGGTGGTCAACCGGGCCACATTGAGCCGCACGTTCTGCTCGGTGGCGGCCACCAGCAAGTTGGCGGGCTGGCGGCGCTGCGCCGCCTCGACGGCCGGGCGGATGGCGTTGACCAGCCCCGGCAGATGGCCGGGCAGTTGGGTGCCTTCCTGCACCACCTTGATGGTGGCGGAAACAGCGCCACAGTTGCTGTGCCCCAGCACGAGAATGAGCGGCACCTGCAGAACCTCGATCGCGTATTCCATGCTGGCCAGCGCATCGTCGTTCAGGAAGTTGCCCGCCAGCCGCACCACGAACAGATCGCCGGGCCCTTGGTCAAACGCCAGCTCGGGCGCAATGCGCGAATCCGCGCAGCTCAGGATGGCCGCAAAGGGCCGCTGCCCGGTGGTGCGCGCCACCCGGCCCACCGAAAAGTCGCGCTGCGTGGAACGGCCCGCCACGTAGCGGGCATTGCCCTGCACCAGCCGCGCAAGCGCTGCGTCGGGGCCGATGCGGTTGTCGGGCAAAGGGGTGTCTGCAGCCAGCACGCGGGCGCTGGAGGCCAGGGCAGCCAAGGCTGCGGCACCGCCCAGAAGGCGGCGGCGGGACGGCGCAAGCGCCGCCGGGGTAGCAAGACAATCACACATTTTTAGACTCCCGGTTGGGTTGCATGGAGCTGGCCCTCTCTTTAGCCAGCCCGCGCAGGAAGCCGTTTTCAGGCAGCCAGCGCCACGCAATTTTGCGGATCCACTCCACCGGGCGCCAGTCCAAATCTTGCATCGATCCGGCAGCCTGATAGCCGCCAGGCTACCAGTGCGTGGCGCGGCGCCCGTCGTGGTGCAGCAGGCGGCCTTTGTCGGCGGCCGTGACGCCCGCCACGGTGGCGCGCAGGCCGCGCACGCTGTCCTGCACGGTCAGCGCAGCGCCTTCGCCGCCCATGTCGGTCTGCACCCAGCCGGGGTCGATGGTGATGAGGGTGGCGTTCGGGTAGTCGTGCTGGGCGGATGCGATGGCCATGTTCAGCGCCGCCTTGCTGGTGCGATACAGCCAGGAGCCGCTGTTGGGAACGCTGCCAATCTGCGACATGGACGAAGACAAGAAAGCGAACACGCCCTGCGCGTCGGCCACCAGGGGCGCGACCTGCGGCAGTGTCTGCATGGCGCCCAGCACGTTGGTGTGCATCACGGCATCGAAGTCCTGCTGGGTGGGCGGCGTGAGCGCATTGGGGCGGCGGATGACACCGGCCACATACCAGGCGGTCTCGATCTTTTCGCCGTCCAGTTGCCAGGCCAGCCCGCTGACGCTGGCAGGGTTGGCCACGTCCACGGTCAACACCTGGGCGCCCAGGGCCTGTACCCGCTCGCGGCCCGCATCGTCGCGCACGGTAGCGATGACGCGGCGGCCCGCCTCGGTGTATTGGCGCACGAGCTCCAGCCCAATGCCACGCGATGCGCCGATGACCAATATGGATTTCATAGAGGGAATTTGAATGAAATTGGGCTCTAGCGCTTATCCATCAAGCGCTGAAAGCTATCAAAACAGAAGTATTCAACATCAATCCCCTCAAGCGTCGCCGAGTTGCTGCTCTTGCGCCAGTTGGGCGCGGTAGCGCTGCAGCATCGCCACTTGCGACTCGGGCTCGGTCGCAAGGCCCATCTGGTCGTGAATCATCTGGCCCATGGTGGGCAGTTGCGCGCGATCCACCTGCGCATCTGCGGACCACAGCCGCGAGCGCATGAAGGCCTTGGAGCAGTGCAGGTAGGCCTCGGCGACGCGCACTTCGATCACTATCTTTGGGCGCTGGCGCTCGGCCGTGAAGAAGTCGGTATACAGCGCTTCGTCGCGCAGGCGTGCGGTGCCATTCACCCGCAGGGTTTCATCCACACCCGGGATCATGAACAGCAGGCCGATGCGCGGGTCACTCAGCAGGTTGGTCAGGGTGTCGAGCCGGTTGTTGCCGCCCGCATCGGGCAGCAGCAGGGTGTGGGGATCGGGTGACTTCACAAAGCCCGGCGCACCGCCGCGCGGCGAGGCATCGAGCAGCGCACCATGGGCGCCACCACTGGCCACCACGCAGAAAGGCGACAGGGCAATGAAGCGCTGGCAGTGCCCATCCAGCTGCGGTTGTTGCTTGCGCAGGGCCCGCTCGCCGGGGGCTGCGTACAGGGTGCGCAATTGTTCGAGCGTTTCGATCATGGTGTGGCCTGCAAGGGGTTGAAAGAGCTCACGGGCAATGCACGGCAAACTCGAAATAGCCTGACCATGCGGGATCAAACGCGAAGGTCAGCTCCAGTGATTCGGCCTCATCGCGCAGCAGCAAAGGTGCGAGCGTCTGCATGGCCAGCTGCTTGTCGCCCACGTAATACACGGCCTTGCGGCGCCCCGCGCGGGTCAGTGTGTAGGCCATGATGCCCAGCTGCGGCAGCGCGAGCAGCGTGGCTGCCTGGTCCTGCAGGTCTTGCACGGCGGCCAGCTGATCGCGGTTGCCCACGGCCAGGTCCAGGGTCAGCGCGTAGGCCAGATCGGCGCGCATGGCCACGGGGTTGGCACTGCGGTTGACCATGACAATGGCCTTATCTTCAGCCTCGTCACCGCTGCCATCCTCATCGTCCTGCCCGCCAAACGACAAGGTCATGCCCGACCAGTCGTGCTCGCCCGCAGGGAAGTCGCTGGTGCGGCCCAGGGTGTCCACCCAATAGCGGTCGAACACCGGCACAAACTGGCTCAGGGGCACCCAGGGTGCCAGCGGGTCGGAGGCTTCCTCCACAAAATCCACCGCGCCCACCTTGACGGCGAAGTCGTATTCGCCCAGAACATGGTCGAGCATGATGAACGCCATGTTGCGCGCGTGGTCCTGGTAGTCGCTGGGGATCTCGCGGCCAAAGCGGATCTCCAGCGCGGCCTGGCCATCGTCCTGTTCGCAGGCGACCAGCACCTCCGATGTGGACAGCTCAAAGCCCTCCATGCCGATGGGAAAGTCGGGCTGCGAGGTGCGCTCGCGAAACGCGCGCAACCGGTAGTTCTGCAGCACGGGTGCGGCAGCCACCACCTCCATCAGCAACGGAAAGTTGTCTATGCTGCCGTGGGCGGTGACGATGAGATCCACCACCGCATCGCTGTCGCCGCCAGACATCTCCAGCGCCAGGCCCCTCAGGTGACGCTCGATGATCACGTTGGCCGACTCGACCCGCTCGCGCAGAGGCTGGGCCTGGAGCGATGCCTGGGCATCGACAAATTCACGCCAGAAGGTGGTGATCTCGGGAGATGGTGCGGTCATCGCGGTCCTTGTGAAGAGATGGGAATCATCCCATCCCTCTCCATCGTCAGACCAGTTCGAGCGCCACGGCCGTGGCCTCGCCGCCGCCGATGCACAGCGTGGCCAGGCCCTTGGTCAGGCCGCGCGCCTTGAGCGCGTACATCAGCGTCACCATGATGCGTGCACCGCTGGCGCCGATGGGGTGGCCCAAAGCGCAGGCGCCGCCGTTCACATTGACCTTGTCGTGGGGCAGGTCCAGCTCCTTCATCAGCGCCATGGGCACCACCGCGAAGGCTTCATTGATCTCCCACAGCTGCACATCGCCAACCTGCCAGCCGGCCTTGGCCAGCGCCTTCTGCGTGGCCCCCAACGGGGCAGTGGCGAACCACTCGGGCTCTTGCGCATGCGTGGCGTGGCTCACGATGCGGGCCAGGGGCTTGCAACCCAGCTTCTTCGCGGTGGATTCGCGCATCATCACCAGCGCGGCGGCGCCATCGTTGATGCTGGAGCTGGACGCGGCGGTGATGGTGCCGTCCTTCTTGAAGGCGGGCTTGAGTGTGGCGATTTTTTCGAGCTTGATCTTGCCGGGGCCTTCGTCCACCGACACCACGGTCTCGCCCGCGCGGGTCTTGACGGTCACTGGGACGATCTCGGCCGCAAAAGCGCCGGACTCGGTGGCCGCCTTGGCGCGCTGCACGCTGGCGGTGGCAAACGCGTCCTGCTGCTCGCGGGTGAACTGGTACTTGGCGGCGCAGTCTTCGCCAAAGGTGCCCATGCTGCGGCCCGCTTCGTAAGCGTCTTCCAGGCCGTCGAGCATCATGTGATCAAAGATGCGGTCATGGCCCAGTCGGTAGCCGCCGCGACCCTTTTGCAGCAGGTAGGGGGCGTTGGTCATGCTCTCCATGCCGCCTGCCACCATGACGTCGTGCGTACCGGCCAGCAGCATGTCATGCGCCATCATCGCGGCCTTCATGCCCGATCCGCACATCTTGCTGAGCGTGACGGCGCCAGCGCCCTTGGGCAGGCCGCCCTTGAACGCCGCCTGGCGCGCGGGTGCCTGGCCCTGCCCAGCCATCAGGCAGTTGCCGAACAGCACTTCGCCCACGGCGTCAGGCGACACACCGGCACGCTCGATGGCGGCCTTGATGGCGGCGCCGCCCAGGTCGTGCGCGGCCAGGCTGGAAAAGTCGCCCTGCAGCGAGCCCATGGGGGTGCGTGCGGCGCCGACGATGACGATGGGGTCTTGGGTGGATGCAGACATGGTGATGGTCTCCTGTGAAATGGTTCGGATGAAATGTTGGGGAGGGGTGAATGCTGGGGGCTACCGGACTGCTGAGCCATGCGCAAAGCGCCGGTCTGTGTCGTAGGGAAAGACGTCAAACATGTGGCCCGCCCGGATGCGTTCCTGGTGCGACTGCCAGAAGGCAGCGTCGAGCAGATCGGCGTGGTGCTGCATGAACACCTCGCGCACGGCATCGTTGCCGAGCAGGAAGGGGCCGAAGGTTTCAGGGAACACATCGCGCGGGCCGACGCTGTACCAGACCTCGCCGCTCATTTCCTCTTCTTCATTGCGCGGCGTGGGCACGCGGCGGAAGTTGCAGTCGGTGAGGTATTCGATCTCGTCGTAGTCGTAGAACACAACCTTGCCGTTGCGCGTGACGCCAAAGTTCTTCCAGAGCATGTCGCCCGGGAAGATGTTGGCGGCCACGAGGTCCTTGATGGCGTTGCCGTATTCGATGACGCTGTGCTCCATCTGCTGGCGCGCGCGCGGGTCTGACAGGCCGGTGTCGAAGGCTTCCTGCAGGTAGATGTTGAGCGGGATCATGCGCCGCTCGATATACAGGTGCTTGATGATCACCTCCGTCTGGCCGTCGCCGTCGCGGTCGCTGATTTCGAGCTGGCTGGGGGCGAACTTCTCGATCTCGGCAATGAGGGCATCGTCGAACCGGCTGCGCGGAAAGGCCACCTCGCTGTATTCGAGCGTGTCGGCCATGCGGCCCACACGGTCGTGCTGCTTGACCAGCAGGTACTTGGCCTTGACCTGCTCGCGCGTGGTTTCCTTCTGATGCGGGAAGTAGTCCTTGATGAGCTTGAACACGAAGGGAAAGCTCGGCAGGTCGAACACCAGCATCACCATGCCCTTGATGCCGGGCGCGATGCGGAACTGGTCGCTGGAGTGCTTCAGGTGGTACAGAAAGTCGCGGTAGAACAGCGTCTTGCCCTGCTTGGCCAGGCCCAGGGCGTTGTAGATCTCGGCCCGCGGCTTGCGCGGCATGAGGCTGCGCAGGAACTGCACGTAGGCGCTGGGCACCTCCATGTCGACCATGAAGTAGGCGCGTGCGAAGCTGAACAGCATCTGCATGTCATCTTCGCCAAACAGGGCCGCGTCGATAAACAGCCTGCCGTTGTCGTCGTGCAGGATGGGCAGCGCAAACGGCACTTCGTTGAAGCCGTTGATGATCTTGCCCACGACATAGGCGCCTTTGTTGCGAAAGAACAGGCTGGTGAGCACCTGGATCTGGAAGTTGGCGCGCAGCCTCACTTTGTCGAGCCGGCCTCGCATAGCGCCCACCACGCAGGCGGTGTCTCGGCCCAAGTCCGCAAATTCACGCTGCAGCTGGAAGTTCTCGATGATGACCTGGAAGGTCTCGCCCAGCGTGTCTCGCGACGGGTAATAGGCGCGGTAGGTGGGGCGCGCTGCGGGCTCTTCGTTTTCGATGTATTCGGTACTGACCGCAGGCCGCACAAAGATGAAGTCGTTGTGGAAATGCGTGCGGTGCAGGATCTTGGTGGTGACCGAGTTGAAGAAGGTCTCGGCCAGTTCGGGCTGGTGGTGGTTGACCAAGAGGCCGATGTAGTGCAGCTTGACCTGGTGCCACACGTCCATGGGCTGTGCACCCGCCTCGAACTCTTTCTCTAACCTGCGCACACACTCTTTCACGCGCAGGTCGTAGAACTCGATGCGCTCGCGCTGCGCCCGCTGCTGGCCGTGCCAGTCGCCGGTTTCAAAGCGGTGCTTGGCCCGCGCGGACTCGGTGCGGAACAACCGGTAGTGCCGGTTGAAGCCATCCATCATGGCCTTGGCAATGCCGTAGGCCTGGGGAGCGTCAAGCCGTTGCGGGAACATGGCGGGTGCTCTGCCGTTGAGGGGATGCGGTGGTTGGCTATTGCCTTTTGACGGCAGCCACACCGGCGATTGCGGCCTTGTACAGCGAGTCCAGGCCTTCGGTGCTGCCCACGGACATGTGCAGGTTGTTGATGAGACCATCCTTGAGCCCATAACACCAGCCGTGCAGCGTAACCTTCTGGCCCCGGCCCCAGGCGTCGAGCATCACCGTGGTCTGGGCAATGTTGACGACCTGCTCGATGGCATTGAGTTCGCACAACACGTCATGGCGCCACTCCGGGGCGGTGGCGGCAATCAGGTCACGGTGGCGGTCACGCACATCCTGCACATGGCGGATCCAGTTGTCGGCCAGACCGACGCGCGTGCCCTCCAACGCCGCCAGCACGCCACCACAGCCGTAGTGCCCCACCACCATCAGGTGCTCGATGTGCAACTGATCCACCGCGTACTGGATGGTGGACAGGCAGTTCAGGTCGGTAGGCACAACAACGTTGGCCACATTGCGGTGCACAAACACTTCACCGGGCTCCAGGCCGGTGATCTGGTTGGCAGGCACCCGGCTGTCGGAGCAACCGATCCACATGTACTTGGGCTTTTGCTGCGCCAGCAGGCTGGTGAAGAAGCCGGGCCGCTCGCGCTCCATCTGGGCCGCCCAGGCGCGGTTGTGAACAAACAGGTCTTCGATGGAGGAGGGCATGTTGTCCTTGGGTCTCAATGATTAGATAGAAGCTCAGCAGGTTTCAGCAAACAGCTCACGGCCGATCAGCATGCGACGAATTTCGCTCGTGCCCGCACCAATCTCATACAGCTTGGCATCGCGCCAGAGGCGGCCCAGCGGGTATTCGTTGATGTAGCCGTTGCCACCATAAATCTGCACGCCTTCGCCCGCCATCCAGGTGGCTTTCTCGGCACACCAGAGGATCACGCTGGCGCAATCCTTGCGCACTTGGCGCACATGGTCGGTGCCGAGCATATCGAGGTTCTTGGCCACCGTGTAGGCAAACGAGCGCCCCGCCTGCAGCACGGTGTACATGTCGGCCACCTTGCCCTGGATGAGCTGGAACTCGCCAATGCTCTGGCCGAACTGCTTGCGGTCGTGAATGTAAGGGATGACGTTGTCCATCACGGACTGCATGATGCCCAGCGGGCCGCCGGTCAGCACCGCACGTTCGTAGTCCAGGCCACTCATGAGCACCTTCGCGCCCTGGTTCAGGCCACCGAGCACGTTCTCTGCGGGCACCTCGACGTCCTGGAACACCAGCTCGCCCGTATGGCTGCCGCGCATGCCCAGCTTGTCGAGCTTCTGCGCGATCGAAAAGCCCTTCATGCCCTTTTCGATCAGGAAGGCGGTCACGCCGCGCGCGCCCAGTTCAGGCTCGGTCTTGGCATACACCACCAGGGTGTCTGCATCAGGGCCGTTAGTGATCCACATCTTGCTGCCATTGAGCACGTAGTAGCCGCCCTTGTCCTCGGCCTTGAGCTTCATGCTGATCACGTCCGAACCCGCGCCGGGTTCGCTCATGGCCAGCGCGCCCACATGTTCGCCGCTGATGAGCTTGGGCAGGTACTTGGCTTTTTGTGCCTCGCTGCCGTTGCGGTTGATCTGGTTCACGCACAGGTTGCTGTGGGCGCCATAAGACAAGCCCACCGAGGCACTGGCGCGCGAGATTTCTTCCATGGCCACCATGTGGGCCAGGTAGCCCATGGCTGCGCCGCCGTATTGTTCGGGCACCGTGATGCCGAGTACGCCCAAGTCGCCCATCTTGCGCCACAGGTCCATGGGGAACTGGTCATTGCGGTCAATCTCCGCCGCGCGGGGGGCGATCTCAGCCTGTGCGAAGTCGCGCACGGCGTCGCGCAGGGCGTCGATGTCCTCGCCCAGTTGGAAGTTCAGGCCGGGAAGGTTGGCGGGAATGCTCATGGGGAATGTCTCCTCGTAAAAGGTAGGGAAATGGGCCGGATTCAGCCCTGGATGTTGTCGCGTCCTGTGACCGCCATGAGGGTGCACCCCATGGTGGCGATGAGTTTTTCTTGGCTGCCGTCGATGGCGAAAGCGCGGCCTTCGCACACGGTGATGGTGCGGCCGGGCTTCAGCACCCGCCCTTCCATGCGAAATCGCTCGCCCTTGGCGGGGGCCAGCAAATTGATCTTGAATTCGATGGTGAGCACGGCAGCGTCAGCCGCCATCAGGGTGAAACCGGCATATCCACACGCCGAATCCAGCGCTGTGGCCACCATGCCCGCATGGAGAAATCCGTGCTGCTGGGTCAGCCCGACCGACCAAGGGAGTTCGATGTCCACGGCACCTGGCGCCACAAGGCCCAGCGAGGCGCCAAGGGTCTGCATGGCTCCCTGGCGCGCAAAACTGTCGCGCACGCGGTCGGCAAAGTCAGCGCAACGCGGCTCAAAAGGGGGCGTGCTCACAACAGTCTCCTGATTTACGTTTACGTAAACGTCAATTATGAATCAATTTTGCTTTTCTACCTTGGCCAGCAGCGAGCGCGCCTCTTCTTCGTGCTCGCGCACCTCTTCCAGGTTGGCCTGCAAATCGGCCATCTGCTCTTCGAGCTGCTTGCGATGGACCACCAACACGTCGAGGAATTTGCGCAGCTGAACGCCCGTATCACGGGGGCTGTCATAAAGGTCAATGATCTCCTTGGCTTCCGTCAGTGACAGGCCCAGGCGCTTGGCCCGCAGCGTCAGGCGGAGCCGGGTGCGGTCGCGTGCGCTGTACACGCGGTTGCGTCCGGCAGATCCAGTGCGCTCAGGCTGCAGCAAGCCCATGTCTTCATAAAAACGGATCGCCCGGGTGGTGAGATCGAACTCTTTGGCAAGGTCGCTGATGGTGTAAGTATTGGCCATGGTGGGTGCTGCACACAGCAGTATCGGTTTCGCGCAGGAGACAGCCCGGTGGCGGCAGCTCCCTACAATGCATCGAATGCATGACGTTTACGTTAACGTCAATGCTAACCCATCACACCTTCGCCATGAACCCACTCGAACACCAGATCCACTACCCGCTGGGCGACGCGCTCCCTTCCGAGGGCAGCTCCATCGAGATCGCGCCGGGAGTCCACTGGATTCGCATGGGTCTTCCCTTCGCACTGGATCACATCAATCTGTGGCTGCTGCGCGACCGACAACTGGGCGCTGGCGGTGTCATGCTGGACGGGTGGACCGTGGTGGACTGCTGCATCGACAGTGCTGCGACCCGTGCGCAGTGGGAGCAGATTTTTGTGAACTGCCTGGGTGGCTTGCCTATCTTGCGCGTCATCGTGACCCACATGCATCCAGACCATATCGGCTTGGCCCATTGGCTGTGCGAGCGATGGGATGTACGCTTGTGGATCAGTGCCACCGACTACAACGTGGCTCGGGTCGCTGTCTATGACCCGCAAGGGTTTGGCGGAGAAGCGGGGGCGGACTTTTATGCGCTGCACGGTGCGCAAGACCCGTCCTTTTTAGCCCATGTACGTGGGCGCGCATCGTATTTCCCGACCCTCGTGCCCGCACTGCCACCCCGCTTTCGCCGAATCATGGATGGAGACACGCTGGACATCGGGGGCCGAGCCTGGCGTTGCATCAGCGGCTATGGACATGCGCCAGAACACATGGCGCTGTTCTGTGCTGAGTTGACCACCTTGATCAGCGGGGACATGGTGCTACCGCGCATCTCGACCAATGTCAGCGTCCATGCCAGCGAGCCCGAAGCCAATCCACTGCAGTTGTTCTTGACTTCGCTGTTGCGATATCTGGACCTGCCGGAAAGCACATTGGTGCTCCCTTCGCATGGCAAGCCTTTTATAGGCTTGGCCACGCGCATTGCGCAGCTGCAAAACCACCACCGCGAGCGACTGGCGGAGATATCGCTGGCAGCCCATGACCATGCCCTGAGCGCCGCAGATACCTTGCCGATTCTCTTTCAACGCAAGCTGGACACCCATCAGATGACTTTTGCTATGGGTGAGGCACTAGCGCATCTGCACCATCTGTGGATGGATGGGAAGTTGGAGCGCTTTCTCGACCAAGCCGGGGGGCAAAGATTTCGCGCACCGAACGGTGGATAGACGTATCCAATACCTCAACGACATGCGCTCATTGAGTGGCCAACGAATGCCAAGCCCAACCCCGCACGTGTATTAATGCTGATCAAGGCCTGCAAGGCTTGTGAGATGCTGCGCAGGCCTGGTCGGCGCAAGTAATCTGAGATGGGCTAGGTGGGCTGTTGAACCGGAACGCATTGAGCAGTCCGCTGCACTTGATGCATTTTGGGATCCCCCAAAGCAAAAAACCCCAGTCAGATATGACTGGGGTTTTCTGGGCTGTAAGAGCCTGACGATGACCTACTTTCACACGGGAACCCGCACTATCAT